>CAZDYS010000130.1:0-9137 GCA_964509445.1 uncultured Planctomycetaceae bacterium | reverse complement strand
TCGGGGCGGCGGTCTACCAGATCAACGTGATGATCGACGGGCTGATGGCCGAGAGCCTGCTGACGGACGGCGGTCCCACCGCTCTCTACTACGCCAACCGCGTGCAGCAGTTCCCGCTCGCGCTCGTGGCGACCGCCGCGATCGCCTCCGTCTTCCCCAAGCTCAAGGCGCACGGGCACCTCCGCGAGCTCGGTCCGCTGCGCGAACTGCACGACCGTTCGCAGCTGGCGGTGCTGTTCCTGTCCCTGCCGGCGGCTGCCGGTCTGATCGCGCTGGCCACGCCGCTCGCGGACGTCCTGTTCGGGCACGGGAACTTCGGCCCCGCTGGCGTCGAGCGCGTCGGGGAGGCGCTCGCCATGCTCGCCGTCGCGCTCGTTCCGGCCGGCGCCGTCGGGTTGATGGGGCGGACCTACATCGCGCTCGGGGACGCGCGGACGCCGGTCGTGGTCTCCAGCTGGATGGTCCTCTTGAACGTGCTCCTGAACCTGGCGTTCGTGCGCGGACTCGGCCTGGACGTCGCCGGCTTCGGCCTCGCGACCGCCTGCACCAGCTGGGGCAACCTGCTCTGGCTCGCGGTGGGGCTGCGCAGGCGGCTCGGACTCCCGGTGGGTCTGCCGGCGCTTCCCGAGCGCGCGCTGCGGATCCTGTTCGCCGCCGCCGTGACGGGAGGACTCGCTCGCCTGGTCCAGCTCCAGCTCGTCGAGCGCGTCGGGACGCTCGGCGCCGTCGTCGGCGCGATCGTCGCCGGTGTGGCAGGATTCGTGGCGGTCGCGCAGGCGCTCGAGCTCCCGGAGCTCGCGGCGATCCGCCAGCGCCTCCGTCGATGAAGCCCTCCCACACCGCTCTGGCCGCGTGCGTCGTGGCACTGGTCGCGTCCTGCGGCGCGCCGATCGGCGCCCGCCGCGTCGGCTACGAGGAGGTCTACCGCGAGCTGACGCGCAACGCGCTGGACGGCTCCGGTCCGAGCGCGCGCACGCAGTCCGTGCTGCACGTGTTCCAGCTCGAGGACCGCTACTTCCGCGACAAGCAGGGGGCGCTACGCGAGCTCTTCGAGCTGTCCAAGATCCACCACCAGCCGATCCTCACGTTCGCGCTGGCGGAGCTGTCCTACGAGGCCGGCCGCCGGAGCGGGAGTCGAGACGACTACTTCGCGGCAGCGCTGTTCGCGTCCGAGTTCCTGTTCCCGCGAGACGAGCACGATCCCCCGAACCCGTTCGGACGCGAGTTCCGCATCGCCTGCGACCTCTACAACCGCTCCCTGGCGCTCGCCCTGACCGCCGACGACGGGCACGTGGAGCTCGAGGAGCGGACCTGGAACCTGTTCGGCAAGCCGGTCCAGGTGCGGTTCGACCGCTCGCGCTTCCTGTGGCCCCAGGAGGCGTTCCGCGACTTCGTCCCGGCGGACGTCCACCTGACGCGCGGGCTGAGCTTCCGCGTTCGCGACGACGGGCTGGGCGTGCCGCTCGTCGGTCTCCCCGTCGAGGGCGCGAAGTTCGAGATGCTCCTCTTCCGGAACCTCCACGTTCCGGCCACGGCGTTCCTCTTGCTCGAGGACGACCTGCACGGAGAGGAGGTGAGCGCGGTGCTCGAGCTCGTCTCCCCCTCGGGGCGGGGCGAGACGATGATCGAGGGCGTCCCGGCGCCGCTGGAGGTGGACCACTCCACTCCTCTGGCCTTGTCGCTGGAGACCTCGCGCCTGTGGGGCTCCGAGATCGTCGGGTTCTTCATGGGCGAGGAGGGCGCCGCGGAGACCCGCCTCTCCTTCCTGCAGCCCTACGTCCCCGGCCGCGTGCCGGTCGTGTTCGTGCACGGCACGGCCTCCAGCGCGGCGCGCTGGGGTGAGCTCCTGAACGGCCTGTTGGCGGACAAGGAGCTGCGCAGTCGCGTGCAGTTCCTCTTCTTCAGCTATCCGACCGGGAACCCGGTGCTCTACTCCGCCGCCCACCTGCGCGAGGCGCTCGTCCAGCTCCTCGAGACGCTGGACCCCGAGGGGACCGACCCGGCCCTGCGCGACATGGTGCTCGTCGGCCACAGCCAGGGCGGGCTGCTCGCGCGCCTGATGGTCGTCGACTCTCTCGACGAGCTGGAGCCGCCGGCGGAGCGCGTCGAAGAGGCGCAGCTGACCGCCGAGCAGCACGCCGAGCTGGACCGCTACCTGTCCTTCGACGCGCTCCCCTTCGTGGAGCGCGTGGTCTTCCTCGCGTCCACCTGGCTCAGCTCGCTCTTCGGCGCGATGATCGAGGTCGCGGGCGAGATCACCGGCATGTTCGCCAGCGGCTGGAACCGGTTGTTCCCGGAGGCGGTCGCCCCGCCCACGAGCATCGCGAGCATGGCCAAGGGCAGCTATCTCCTGGAGCGCCTCGAGCGGCTGCCCTTCCGGGCCGGCGTGCCGCTGCACTCGGTGATCGCGGTCTGGGGCTCCGGTCCCGTCGAGGAGTGCAGCGACGGCGTGGTCGAGTACACCAGTGCCCACCTCGACCAGGCGGAGTCCGAGGTGGTCGTCCGCTCCACGCACTCCATGCAGGGGCACCCGGACACGGTGCTGGAGCTCAACCGGATCCTGCGCGCCCACGTCGGGCTCTGATGCCGTGGCGCACTCCCGGGCCGCTCCGGCGCGGCGGGACTCGGTCCTTTTTCGCCGCCTGCCGTTGGGTTAGGATGGCGGGGCTCGCCTCGGGCCCGCGTTGGGCGACGGAAAGCCTTGCTTTTCAATGGCTTAGGGCCGTTTCGAGGGAGCGCGAGAGGTACCCCGAGGACGATTCCAGGAGACGGGATCCGTGACGATCAACCTGACCCGAGACGGCATGGGCGAGCCGGTGAGCGAACCGACGCAGACAGGCGAAGAGCAGGGCCGGACGAGCGAGGAGTGGCTGTCCTCCGTCGACCCGCCGCCGCACCTCGAGGACCCGGACCTGACCGAGAACGCGCTCCAGGTGCTGGAGCGGCGCTACCTCAAGAAGGACGAGCACGGCGAGGTGATCGAGACGCCGCGCCAGTGCTTCTGGCGCGTCGCCACGCACGTGGCCGAGGCGGAGCTCTCCTTCCCCGAGGGATCCCCCGACGTCGCGCTGGCCGTCGCCGAGGAGTTCTACGGCCTGATGTCGCGCCGCGAGTTCCTGCCCAACAGCCCGACGCTGATGAACGCGGGGCGCGAGATGGGGATGCTGTCCGCCTGCTTCGTGCTGCCCGTCGAGGACTCGATCGACGGCATCTTCGAGTCGATCAAGGCCACCGCCCTGATCCAGAAGGCCGGCGGGGGCACGGGCTTCAGCTTCTCGCGCCTGCGCCCGGCCGGCGACATCGTCGCGTCCTCGGGCGGCACGACCGAGGGGCCGCTCTCGTTCATCCAGGTGTTCTCGAAGGCGACCGACGCGATCCAGCAGGGCGCGTTCCGGCGCGGGGCCAACATGGGCATCCTGCGCGTCGACCACCCCGACGTGGTCCGGTTCATCGGCTTCAAGGACGACCTGACCAAGATCCAGAACTACAACGTCTCGGTCGCGATCACCGATCGCTTCCTGAACGAGCTCGAGGTCGATCCGGAGACGCCGCACAAGGTCCAGAACCCGCGCACCGGCGCCTGGAGCACCGTCCCCCACGTGGACGAGGACGGGGCGGAGACCGATCGCGCGTGGACGGTCGGCGAGCTCTGGACGCTGATCGTCGAGCACGCCTGGAAGACCGGCGAGCCGGGCGTGGTGTTCATCGACCGCATCAACGAGACGAACCCGATCAAGAACGTCGGGCTCATCGAGGCGACGAACCCCTGCGGCGAGCAGCCGCTGCACCCCTACGACTCCTGCAACCTGGGCTCGATCAACCTGGGCCGCTACGTGCGCGGCGAAGGGGACGAGGCGGCCTTCGACTGGGACGCCTACAAGGCCGTCATCCACACGACCACGCGCTTCCTCGACAACGTGATCGAGGTCAACAAGTACCCGCTGCCGCAGATCGACCAGATGTCGAAGACCACGCGGCGCATCGGGCTCGGTGTGATGGGCTTCGCGGACGCGCTCTACCAGCTCGGCATCCCCTACGACTCCGAGGAGGGCTGCGAGTTCGGGGAGCGGATCATGCAGGTGCTCAACGACGAGTCGCACCTCGCGTCCGAGTTCCTCGGGGAGGAGCGCGGGACGTTCCCCGCCTGGGACGGTTCCGACTGGCAGGCCGAGGGCCGCCGGCTGCGCAACTCCTACACGACCACGGTCGCACCGACCGGGACCATCTCGATCATCGCGGGCTGCTCCGGCGGCATCGAGCCGATGTTCAGCCTCGCCTTCCTGCGGCAGGTCATGAAGGACGCCCAGGGCGTCCCGACGATCCTCCACGAGGTCAACCACGTGTTCGAGGAGGTGGCGAACGACCGCGGCTTCTACTCGGACGAGCTGATCGAGGACATCGTCTCGAGCGGCACGCTGCACCATCGCGACGACGTGCCGGAGGACGTGAAGCGCGTGTTCGTGACCGCTCACGACATCACCCCGCACTGGCACATGCGCATGCAGGCGGCGTTCCAGCGTCACTGCGACTCGTCCATCTCCAAGACGATCAACTTCCCGCGGGACGCGACCGTCGAGGACGTGGCGCAGATCTACCAGCTCGCCATCGACTCGGGCGTCAAGGGCGTGACCGTCTACCGCGACGGCTGCCGGGACGTGCAGCCGATGGCGCTCAAGGGGTCGCAGCGGCGCGAGGAAGCGACGCCCGTCGAGTCCACGCCGGCACCGGCGATCCAGGCCTTCGAGGCGAGCG
Source organism: uncultured Planctomycetaceae bacterium (assembly GCA_964509445.1). Taxonomy (GTDB): domain Bacteria; phylum Planctomycetota; class UBA1135; order UBA1135; genus CAZDYS01. Next base: position 4,385 of record CAZDYS010000130.1, on the reverse strand, counting down.
CCCCCGAGTTGCCGGTCGACATCCAGCCGATCCGCCTGCCGGAGATCATGCCGTCGCTGCGCATCCGGCAGATGACGCCCTTCGGCAACATGCACGTGAAGGTGTCGGTCGATCCGAACGAACGCCGCGAGCGCGAGGTGTTCGCCCAGCTCGGAAAGGGCGGCGACGTCGCGAACTCCGACCTCGAGGCGATCTGCCGCCTCCTGTCCCTGTGGCTGCGGGTCAACGGGAGCCTCGAGCAGGCGCTTCGTCAGCTCGACGGCATCGGCTCGAGCCTGACGGTTCCGACCAAGGACGGCCGGATCATGTCTCTCGCGGACGGCCTGGCGCGCGCGCTGCATCGCTACCTGTCCGTCAAGGAGCAGTACGGACTCGAGGCGCTGCTGCTCGGGCGCGTGCCCGCGGAAGCGTTCGACGCCGGCGGGGAGAAGCCCGACCTGCCGACGCGCAAGCAGACGATCTCGCGCTACAAGCTGAAGTGCCCCAGCTGCACCGCCGTGCTGGCCTTCGAAGAAGGCTGCGCGAAGTGCTACCAGTGCGGCTTCAGCCAGTGCTGAGTCCGCGCGGCGCCTGAGCGCCCCGACCGACCCAGGAGCGGCCCCGTGCTCGCCGACTGCGGCAGCACGGGGCCGCTCTCGACTCAGGCGTCTCCGCGTGCGCGGAGCAGCGGATAGAGACGCTGCCGCGTGAACTGACGCGCGCCGCTGCGACGGAGGTGCCCGACGTCGAAGAAGAGCTTGGGCCGGTTGCCGATCGGGTCGTCCAGGAAGTCGTGCACCACGACGTCCTCCTCCCGTTCGAGGCGCCGGAACAGCGCGTCGAGCTCCGCGAACGACCCCTTCGCGAGCTGTCGCTGGTACTGCCGCAGGACGGGAGCCTGGAACAGGATCACGTGCAGGTCGTGGCTTCGCGCGAGCCGCACCGTGCGCGCGAGCGCTCGGTAGGCGCGTTCGGGCAGCGCGGCGTCCGCGGCCAGCATGTCCTCCTGGAGCTCCCGCTGGGCGAGCGTCTCCGCACGGACCTGCTCGCGCACGATCTCCTTCGTAAGGGGAGGCGGGTAGTTGCGGTGCAGGAAGCCGTCCGGGTCCATGCGGTCCTGGGGGCTCTCGTGACGTACGACACCATCGACCTCGCCGAAGAGGTGCTCGTAGAGACCGAGCCAGTGGTCCTCGCGCGCGACGCGTCCGAACCGAACGGCCATCCGGTTGGTGTGGTCGCCGTCGATCGTGCCCATCGCCGGACGAGTCGCGTACACGTTCCTGCGCAGCCGCGAGCGATCGGTTCGCGTGCCGAGCGCGTTGTCCATCGTGAAGGAGCTCGGCCCGATCGCGATCAGGACCGTGTGCAGCGACGGTGCGCGATCGACGACCGAGCGAAGGAGCGCCTCGGTCTCGAAGAGGTCCTGTCCGCCGCTCCACAGGTGGAACCCCACGGACTCCAGCGGTTCGAAGTGGATCGCGTGGCCGGTGGAATTGCCGATCGCGAGAACCTCCACCTCGTCGAGGCGTGCCTCCAGGAGCTCGCCGCGTCTGCGCTGGACCGCGAAGACGGGGGAGACCTCGTCGCTCAGTCTCGCGAGTCCGGCGTAGAGCGCCCCGCCGGTGGCGAGGAAGACGAGGGAGGAGAGGAGGAACGCGCGCATCAGAACTGGAAGTAGAAGAACGGGGTCGCGCCGAACTGGCCGAACGCGAGGATCGCGAACACGAACGCGTAGTAGACCGGCCAGCGGAACCAGCGCGGCTTGCCGCCCAGTTCCTGGACCAGCGTGCTGTCGTGCTTCTCCTGCAGCAGCTGGATCGAGAAGAGTGCGCCGATCGAGACGAGAGCGAGTCCCAGCTCGTACGCGTCGAGCGGCCCGAGCACGTTCCAGAAGGCTCCGCTCGGAGTGAAGATGCTGCGCACGTGCGCGAGGTAGTCGGACAGCGTGCTCGTCCGGAAGAACATCAACCCGATCGTGCCGAGGTGGAACGTGAGGACCACGTCGAGAGTCCTGCGCAGGCCGGGCACTCGCTGCAGCCGGGTCGCGCGGAAGAAGCGGTCCTGGGCCCTGGCGGTGGCCAGTCCGACGACGAGGAAAACGCCGTTCACCAGGCCCCACAGCACGCAGTTCCAGGTCGCGCCGTGCCACAGGCCCGAGAGCCCGAACACGAGCAGCGCGTTGAACAGGCGGCGAGCATTCGACTGGTGCCGGCCGGTCAGCGGAAAGTAGACGTAGTCCCGCAGCCAGGTCGTCAGCGACACGTGCCAGCGGTTCCAGAAGTCGAGGATCGAGACCGCCAGGAACGGACGACGGAAGTTCGTCATCAGGTCGTAGCCCAGGACGGCCGCCGCGCCGATCGCGATGTCGGAGTACCCCGAGAAGTCGCAGTAGAGCTGCCACTGGAAGAAGTAGGTTCCGAGCAGGCTCGCGAACCCGTCGTACTCGGTTCCGGGAGCGTGGAAGATCCGGTCGGCGTAGATCGCGCAGCGGTCGGCGACGACGCACTTCTTGAAGAAGCCGAAGCCCATCAACGCGAGGCCGTTGCGTACGCGGACGGCGTCGAACGAGAACGTCTCGTGCAGCTGTGGCAGCAGGCGCGTGGAGCGCTCGATTGGGCCCGCGACGAGCTGGGGAAAGAACGACACGTACAGCGCGAAGATCCCGAGGTGTTCCTCCGCCGCCCGTCGACCCCGGTACACGTCGACCGAGTAGCTCAGCGTCTGGAAGGTGTAGAACGAGATCCCGACCGGCAGCAGGACGTCGAGGAAGGGTACCTCCACGTCGAGACGCATCGCGTCGAAGACCGCGTTGAGCGAGTCCGCGAAGAAGTTGAAGTACTTGAAGGTGCCGAGCAGCCCGAGGTTCGCGAACAGGCTGAGGAGGAGCCACGGCTTGCGCGCACGCTTGTCCGGCAGCCGGCTCATCCGACGCGCGACGAGGTAGTCGAGCAGCGTCGAGCCCCAGATCAACAGCAGGTACTCGGGGCGCCAGAACGCGTAGAACGCGTAGCTCGCGACGAGGAGCAGCACCCAGCGCAGACGGCCCGGGAGCGCGAAGAACGTCGCGACGACCGCGACGAAGAAGACCGGGAACTCGAGCGAGTTGAAGAGCATGTCCGACGCGGCGCGATGCCGGAGAGGGCGCGCCGGAGCTCGTCAGCGGTGGACCGCTTCCCCGGGCGGCCGCTTCACCTTCGTCACCAGCCCGAGCAGCTCGAGACCGCGAATCATGGCGTAGTTGACGTCGAGCTCGCGCCAGCGGAACCCGTGGCGCGCCGAGGCGGGGTAAGCGTGGTGGTTGTTGTGCCAGGACTCGCCGAGCGTCGGGAGCGCCAGCCACCAGACGTTCGTGCTGCCGTCGCGCGTCTCGAACGGTCGCGCGCCGAAGACGTGGCACAGGGAGTTCAGGCACCAGGTCGAGTTCGAGCCGACGAAGACCCGCACGCCCCCCGCGAGCACGAGCCCCCCGACGGCGCCGTGCCACCCTCCGAGGAGCCCACCGACGACGGCCGGGAGCACCAGGCCGAGGAGGACCAGCTCCCGGTAGCAGCGGTTGATCGTCTGCAGCCAGCGCTCGCGCACCAGGTCCGGGCAGTAGTGCATCGCGTTCGGCAGTCCGTAGCCGAGCGTCCAGCCGAAGTGCCCGTGCCACAGGCCACGCAGCTTCGCGAAGGGTCCGTCCCCGCTCGGGCGCGGGGAGTGCGGGTCGCCCTCGACGTCCGTCTTCTCGTGGTGGCGGCGGTGGACCGCGGCCCAGTAGGTCACCGAGCCCTGGGCCGCCATCGACCCGAGGATCGCCAGCGCCGCGCGAACGGGTTTCGACGCCTCGAACGCGCGGTGGCTGAAGTGCCGGTGGAAGCCGACCGAGAGTCCGAGCCCCTGCGTCGCGAGGTAGAAGACCAGGAAGAGCACGAGGTCGAGTCGCGTCACGCCCAGCTGCCACCCGTAGACGGGCAGCGCGAGCACGCCCAGCAGGCCCGGCGCGGCCATCCAGAGGCTCGCTCGTCGATGCGCGCGCACCACTTGCGGGTGCATGTTCACGCGACTCACGCGCGGCGTCGGTCGCGCGGGCGCGGCGACCGGAAGCGCCTCGGGCGTTCGCTCGATGGGTCGTTCGGCCTCGGCGGGCGGGGGAGGAGCGACGTCGGCCATGGCGAGCTTCAGCTCTCCAGGCTCGGTTCGGAGCGCGTCTTCCGCAGGCGCTTCTTCTCGAGCTCGAAGTCGCTCGGTCGCTTCAGGTTCTTCGCGAGGCCGAACGGGCGCAGCGCGTGGATCGCCCAGCCGGCCACGTCGAGCTCCCACCAGCGCATGCCGAGCATCGCCGCGTGCGGGAACGCGTGGTGGTTGTTCTGGTAGCCCGAGCCGAAGGACGGGATCGCGGTCCACAGGAGGTTCTTGCTGTGGTC
>CAZDYS010000129.1:0-9147 GCA_964509445.1 uncultured Planctomycetaceae bacterium | reverse complement strand
TACACTCTTGCCCGTGCCCGTCTCGGCCTTCGCGATCACGTCCTTGCCTTCGAGGACCGGACCGATCGCCAGCGCCTGGATCGGCGTCGGCTTCACGATGTCCATGTTGCGAATCGCGCGCTGGACCTCGGGGTCGAGCGTCCACTCGTCGAAGGTCTCGATGTCCGGCGGGTCGGCGACCGGGTGCAGGTCCTCGACCTTCTCGCGCGGCTCCGTCGACTTGCGCGGGCCGCTGCGTCCGCGCCGTTTCCCACCGCGCGAGGGGCGTCTGTTCCGTTGTTGGGTCATGATGTCCCGCTGTCCGAGCGGGGGGGCGGGAGCGAGGAAGGCTCCGGCGGGCCGCGGACTGGAGTCCACGGCAGAGGCCAAATAAGGTAGGGCCGCCCCGGGGTGCGGCAAGGCTCGCGCTCCCGTTCTCTCTCGGAATCGGCCCCACGCGGGCCACGGACATGCGAATCGCCACCTGGAACGTCAACTCCGTCCGGGCCCGCCTCGAGCGGCTCCTGCCCTGGTTGTCCGAGGTTCGGCCCGACGTGGTCTGCCTGCAGGAGACCAAGTGCGTCGACGAGGCTTTCCCGCGGGAGGAGATCGAGGAGGTCGGCTACCAGGTCGCCCACCACGGCCAGCCGACCTACAACGGCGTCGCGATCCTCTCGCGACGTCCGATCGAGGACGTGCGCGTCGGGTTCGGCGTGGAGGCCTTCGACGGCGAGGCGCGCGCGATCTCGGCCACGGTGGAGGACGTGATGGTGACGAACGTCTACGTCGTCAACGGAAGGGAGGTCGGCCACGAGCGCTACGGCTACAAGCTCGAGTGGCTGCGCGCCCTGCGGGACGACCTGCGCGCGCACAGTCCGATGGACGAGAAGGTCGTGGTCTGCGGCGACTTCAACGTGACCTTCGACGACAAGGACGTCTACGACGCGGCTCGCTGGCACGAGCGGATCCTGTGCTCCACCCCGGAGCGTGAGGCCCTGGCGGAGGTCATGAGTGTCGGCCTCCACGACTCCCTGCGCCACTTCCACCCGGAGGGCGGCGTGTTCACCTGGTGGGACTACCGGCGACGGGGTTTCGAGAAGGGCAACCGCGGACTGCGCATCGACCACCTCCTGATGAGCACTCCGGCGCTCGACGCCTGCACGGGCGTCGAGGTCGACCGCGAGGCGCGCGCCGGCAAGAAGCCGAGCGACCACGCACCGGTGATCGCGACGCTCGGCTGAGAGGCGAGACAGCGAGGGAGAGCGACCGGCCCTCCCTCGCCTCCCGTCTCCCCCGGGCCTCAGTACCCGATCAGGTAGTCGATCGCGTTCGTCAGCTGCGTGTCGCCCGGAATCAGGAGCGCCGCCTGGGTGTAGACGATCCTCCCGGCGAGCGTCGGTTCGTTCGGGATCGCCTCGGAGAAGCGCGCGATGCCGTCGACGTCCACGGTGCGCAGGCGCTGGCACAGGAGCCCGCCCAGGTCGACCAGGATCTCGCCCCACTTGCTGGGCAGCGGAGGCGTGGAGGCGTCGCAGAGGACGACCACACCGAGCGTCGCCGTCGGCTCCGTGGTGGCATCGACCTCCGCGCTCCAGCAGCCCGCGATGGCTGCGGGACGCGTCGAGCTGTACCAGGCGGGGTTGCTCCCCGACCCGTTGCGTCCGACCATCCCGTTCGTCGTCGGGCAGCCGAGCAGGCAGGCGACCGTGACGTTGGCCGTGCCCGTCTCGTTCCGTCCGGAGTCGTACAGGGAGAGCGTGTACATCCCGGAGATCGCCGGCAGGTCGACCGTCAGGGAGAAGGAGCACGGGGCGCAACCGATCCCGGTGCACGAGGAGCAGCCGCTGCTGTCGACGACGTCTCCATTCGGGTCGTAGAGGACGGACGAAGCGTCGAAGCCGAGGGTCTGTCCGTCCACCTGGATCCGGACGCGACTGGAGGCCTCGCCGTAGAACGACCACCAGTCCATGTCCGTGGTCGGCGTGACGGAGGTGACCTCGCCGAAGTCGTAGGGCAGCAGCGCGATCTCGCGCGACGGGGCGATCTCCTCGATCTGCAGCGTGTAGTTCCCTGCCTCGTCGTTGCCCGCGTCGGAGACGACCACCGTGTGGACTCCGGCCGCGAGGCCGGCCAGGTCGAGCGTCACCGAGCAGGGGCCGCAGCCGATCCCGGTGCAGGACGAGCAGGACGCCGAGTCCACCAGCGCGAGGGACGCGTCGTAGACCTCGATCGTCGGGTCGAAGCCGAGCGTGCGCCCGTCGACCGTGATCTGGACGTCCTCGCCTCCGACCGCCAGGAACTCGAACGTGTCGAGGTCCGTGGAGGGCGAGATCGCGCAGTTCGTCGTGTGAGAGCCGTACAGGAGCGGGATGGGCTCCGAGAAGATGGTGGAGCAGTCGACCTCGATCTCGCCCTGGTCCCCGTCCGCGGCCGTGAGCGTCGGAGCCAGCGTGAGACCGCAGAGAACGAGCAGCGTCGTGCGGAACTTCGTGTGCATCGAGAATCCTCCTTGGGTTCGGTTCGCGTGCAGGAGCCCAAGGAACCGAGCTCCGCCGTTGCGAAGCCGAATCCGTCGATTCTTGGTACCCTCGCGGTCCGGTGCGAAATCTCGCGATTCGCGCTTCGCGTTCGTCCGCTTGGATTGCTGAGAGGGAGCAGCCCATGAAGGAAACCCCCGAAGACCGACTGGAGGCGCTCCTGCGCCGCATGGCGGAAGGCGACCGGGACGCTCGCGACCGGCTCTTCGAGCTCGCGATGCAGCAGCTCCGCGCCCAGGCGCGTTCGCTGCGCTCGCGCGAGCGGCGCAACCACACCTGGGTGACCGAGGAGCTGCTCAGCATGGCCTACCTGGCCAAGGTGCCCGAGGCCACCGCGCGCGAGTTCCAGGGCATCGACGACTACGTTCGCTGGCACACGCGCGTCATGCGGAACCTCCTGGTCGGTCACGCCAAGACGCGGGCGACGCGCAGGACCTACGCGATGGAGAACGACCACGTCGTCGCCGCCCTCGACGGGCTCGTGGACGTGTTCGAGGACTCGATCCAGCTGTCGCTGATGGACCTCGAGGGAGCGCTGGAGCACCTGCACGAGACGGACCCCCCGGCGGCCCAGGTGCTCGAGCTGTCCTTCTTCTCGGGCATGGACCTCGGCAGCATCGCGGAGCAGCTCGCCGTGACTCGTCGGCGCGTCCAGCAGATCTCCAAGCGCGGCCGGGAGAAGCTCCGGGAGTACATGCATGCACCGACCCGATCCCTGGCGTGAGGCCTGGGGCGTCTACCGCGAGATCCAGGAGGATCCCGAGCAGCGCAAGGCGGTGCTCGAGCGCCTTCGGGCCGAGGACCCCGAGCTCGAGCGTCGCGTCCAGCGACTGATCGAGCGCTCCGGACTGGGGACGCTCGGCGGTGCCGGCGCACGCCGGATGTGGAACCGTGCGCGCCTCGCGAAGCTCGGCGTGCGAGAGGGACACGTGCTCGGAGGCTACGAGCTGGTGCGACCGCTGGACTCCGGAGGCAGCTCGGAGATCTGGATCGCGAAACAGTCGCGCCCCGTGGAGCGACTCGTCGCGTTGAAGCTCCTGCTACCGCTCTCGCCCCGCTGGGAGCGGATCATGGAGCGCGAAGCGCGCGCGCTCGCGCAGCTCAGTCACCCGGACATCGCGAAGGTCTACGGCGCCGGCGTCCACGACACCGGAGAGGACCGTATTCCCTGGATCGCGCTGGAGTACTTCGAGGGCGGTCAGGACCTCGTGCAGTTCACGCGCGAGCTCCCGCTCGATCACCGACTGGACCTCTTCCTCCGCCTGTGCACCGCGATCTCCTACGCGCACGGGCGAGGCATCTACCACCTGGACATCAAGCCCGGGAACGTCCTGGTGCGACGCCAGCAGGAGCTCGACGAGCTGTGCGTGATCGACTTCGGCATCGCGGACTCGGACGGAGGCTTCCTGGACGAGGAGGAGGAGAACTCGCTGTGCGGTGCCGGGACCATGCCCTACGCGAGCCCCGAGCAGCTGGCCGGGGAGTCCGGCGCGCGCCACAGCTCCAAGAGCGACGTGTACAGCCTGTCCGTCCTGCTGCACCAGATGCTCACGGGGCATCTCCCGTTCGACATGGAAGGGCTGTCCCTCGAAGAGGCCTCGGAGCGTGCGGGCACCCGGGGCGACGAACCGGCCTTCGACGCCGTGCTGCCGGTCGACGCGGCCTGGGTCTGTCACACCGGACTCCACCGCGCGCGCGAGAGGCGCTACGCGTCCGTCGAGGCACTGGCCGCCGAGGTACAGCTCTTGAGGTCCTTTCGGCCGGTCCAGGCGATGCCGCGCTCTCTGGCGCACCGCGGCCGGTTGTTCCTGCGGCGGAATCGGCGACGGTTGCGGATGGGGTCGGCCGCCGGGCTCGTCCTCGCCGCGGGGTTCGCGCTCTACGACCGCACCGTGTCCGCACGCGAGACCGAGCTCCTGGGGGAGAAGCAGAGCCTGGAGAACGAGATCGAGCAGCGCGACGTGCGCGATCAGGAGGCGCTGCGGCTGGTGCTGACCGAGCGGGACCTCGAGGCGATGCGGGAGCGAGACGACCCGGCGGGATTGGGGCTGGTGGTCGAACCGCCCGGCTTGAGTCGCACCGAGCGTCTGCAGGACATCGCCGACAAGCTGCTCGAGCCGGTGGAGGAGTCCATCGAGGACCTCGCGGACGTCGAGGAACGCATGACCCAGGCCAAGGTCCACCTGTCGCGGCGCGAGCCGGCGAAGGCCCTGGAGATCCTGCCGCCGGAGCTCCTGGAGGGCCTCGAGCAGCGCACCGAGGACGTGGTCGCGACGGAGATCGCCTTCCTGATGACGCGCGCGAACGCGCTCCAGTCCCTCGGCCGTCTCGAGGAGACGCTGGCGCTGTGCGATCGCGCGATCGCCTTGCAGCCCGAGACGCCGCACTACCACGCCAACCGCGCGAGCATCCTGAACCGCATGGGCCGTTCGGAGGAGGCCATCGCCGCCTTCGAGAGAGTGCGCGAGCTCGCCCCCGACGATCCCACCGCGAGCTTTCAGATCGCGGGGATCCTCTTCTGGCGAGGCGAGTACGAGGCTGCGCTGCTGGAGTACGACCGGGCGATCGAGGTGCAGCCCGACCTCGCGATCCACTGGTCCAACCGGGGAGCCGTCCTGGAGCGACTGCTGCGCAACGAGGAGGCCCTCGCCTCCTTCAAGACCGCCCACGAGCTGGCGCCGACGCACGCCGGCGTCGCCCAGTCGGTCGCGAACTGCAGCCTGAAGCTACGTCGCCTCGACGAGGCGCTCGCGTTCTTCGACCTGGCCATCTCCGGTCTGCCGCCGACCGAGGTGGGGTTCGCCTTGGCCCAGCGGGGGCAGGTGCACAAGAGTCTCGGGCAGTACGAGGCCGCGATCCGCGACTTCCGGGCCTCGATGGCGAGCTCCCCTCCGGCTCCGGAGGCGGATCAGAACCTCACGGCGGCCCTCGCGCACGCGGGCCGCTGGGACGAGGCCCTCGATCTCCTGGGCACGATTCGAGCGTCGGGGGCGACGCTGAACCCGGGCCTGGTTCCGGAGCTGCGGACCCTCCTGGAGGCGGCGGACGTCACGCTGCGGGAGCGGCACCTGTCGACCCTGAACGCGCTGGCACGGGACGAGTAGCCGGTCCCGCTGCTCTCAGTCTTCGTCGTCGTCCTCGACGATCGGCCGGGCGACGTGCTCGCGCAGCGCGCGCTCGGCACGCTTCTGGACGTCCAGCTCGGCGTAGAGCTCGTTCAGGACGTCGTGGGGGAGCGGCATGCGGAGCGTGAGGAGATCGGTCAGGTGCGAGACGGGCACCTCCGGGATCAGCGTGCTCTGGTCGCTGGTGCGCTCGAGGATCGCGGCGCGCAGGCTCTCGCGCAGGTCCGGCTCGAGCTCCTGGGGCACCGGAGTCTCCTCCGCCGGAAGGATCTCGACCTTGCGGTAGAGCTTGTCGCTGTCGACCTCCTGCACGCGTACGCGCCGCAGCCCGAGCAGGAGGATGTCGAAGCGACCGCCGTCCAGCCGTTCGTGGCGACCGACCTCGCCGAGTCCGGCGATCGGATAGATCGGCGGAGAGCCGTCCATCGCACGTTCGGAGCCCTGCTCCACCGTGCCGAGGACGATGCGACCGGTGCCGTCCAGGATGTCCTCGATCATCTGCCGGTAACGCGGCTCGAAGATGTGCAGTGGCAGGATGACGTAGGGGAACAGCCACACGTTCGAGAGGGGGAACAGCGGCACGACCTGCGGCGGCTTGGGCGGCCAGGTCTCGGGGATCGGGTTCTCCACGCGTGTCAGTCCTGCTTCCCGTCGCGTCGGCCGATCTCGACCGCCAGGCGGTGCAGGTCCTGGGTCTCCTTCTGGAGTCCTCGCATCTGCGAGGAGGACATCAGGTTCAGTACGTGACGCTGGAACAGCTGTCGGTCGGTCGCGTCGTGGAACCAGTCCGGGCGCGGGACCAGACCGTGCTGGGCGAGGTAGCGGATGCAGTCCATGCGCGTGCGCGCCTTTCCGCCCTGGAACGGGTCGACCAGCATCGAGCGGCGGCCCGCGTAGAGGCGGAGCAGCACGCGGCCCGGGAGGGCGACGGGCGCTGCCTGGATCCCGGCGCGGCGCGCGACGAACAGGTAGATCGCGGTGAGCGTGAGCGGCATACCGCGCTTGCGCTCGATCGCGCGGTGCAGGTGGATGTTGTCCGGGTGCGTGAAGTCCGCCTCGCTGCCGACGAAGCCGAGCTCGTTGCCGAGGTACTGCGAGAGCACCATCGGACGCGCGAAGCTGTCGGTCTCCAGCGCCGCCCGGCGCTCGACCTCCTTGGCCATCGCGTCCAGGGCCTTCTCGTAGGGCCGCGTGTCCAGGTCCGACCGGTCGTACCGGCCGAGCAGGAACAGCGCGCGCTCGAGGTCGATCTCGGACTTGCGCGCGAAGCCCAGGAGGCGCCGCTGGACGCCCTGACGCTCGCGCAGCGCGAGGATCTGGCGCGCGCGGCCGCGGATGCGAGCGTCCTCGGACTGCTCGGCGCGGCGCAGAGGGCCGTCCGCGAGCCGGTCCGCCTCGATCAGCTGTTCGCGAACGGCCTGGAACACGCTCGCCGAATCGTCCTCGAGGAGCGCGATCAGCGCGTTGACGCGCTCGCGCTCGGCCTGGGTGCCCTCGTCCTCGGGGTCGGGCGCGGCGGATTCCTGGGCCCGCAGGGGCTCGAGCGTCCGTCCCGCCTCCGGCGCGGCGTCCGCCTCGGCGTCCGGCCGAGGGGTTCCGTCGACGGCTTCGGGGTCTTCCGGGGCGGCTTCGTGCGGCATGGGAGGGGAGGCTTTTCGTCTCTCGGACGGCGGAGCGCAAGGGCTCCTCGGCGCCGACTTCGGGCGATCCGGACGAGCGCGGCCGGCCCCGGACCGGATCCTACACCAGCGAGCCGGGAGCGCCCAGGCGAGGTGCCCTCCGGGAGCTCCGACGCACCTTGCTTCGATCGCGAGCCCTCCCTATGGTATTTGCCCCTCGAACGCTGCCGACCCCCCGTCGAACGCGTTGGAAGCGCTTCCGGAGCGCCCGTCGGCCGCCGTCTCGCGGCCCTCGACCGCTCCTCCTTTCGAACCGATCTCGAGCCCCGGAGGCCCGATGACCCCTGCTCCCCAAGCCGGCCGCGACGTGGTCGTCACGCACGCGCTGCGGACGCCGATCGGCAAGTATCTCGGCAGTTTCGCCGAGCTGTCGGCCGCGGATCTGGGGGTCTCCGTGGTCACCGACCTCCTGGCGCGCTCGGGAGTCGATCCGGCCCGCGTGGGCGAGCTGATCTTCGGGAACGGCCGCCAGGCGGGTGGGGGACCGAACGTGGCGCGGCAGGTCTCCGTGCGCGCCGGACTCCCGCAGGAGGTGCCGGCCTACACCGTGAACATGGCCTGCGCCTCGGGCCTGAAGTCGATCTCCCTCGCGACCGAGAGCATCCGCTACGGGCGCGTCGACGTGGCGATCGCCGGAGGGACCGAGAGCATGAGCGGCCTGCCGTTCCTGCTGCCCAAGATGCGGACCGGCTATCGCCTGGGTCACGCCAAGGTGGTCGACGCGATGTACCAGGACGGGTTCCTGTGCCCGCTGTCCGAGCAGCTGATGGGCGCCACGGCGGAGACGCTGGCCCAGGAGCTGGACATCTCGCGGGACGAGCAGGACCGCTTCGCGCTCGCGAGCCAGCAGAAGGCCGGCGCCGCGATCGAGGCGGGCCGCTTCGACGCGGAGCTCTCGCCGGTGACCGTGAAGACCCGCAAGGGCGAGCTCGTGGTCGAGACGGACGAGCACCCGCGGCCCCAGGCGACGCTCGAGAGCATGGGCAAGCTGCCCGCGGTCTTCGCCAAGGAGAACGGGACCGTCACGCCGGGCAACGCGTCCGGGATCACGGACGGTGCGGCCGCGCTGCTCCTGATGACGCGCGAGACGGCCGAGGAGCTGGGTCTCGAGGTGCTGGCCACGGTCGGCGCCGACGTGCAGGTGGGCTGCGACCCCGCGCGGATGGGGCTCGGCCCCGTGCCTGCCTGCGAGGCCCTCGAAGCGCGGAACGGCATCGCGGCCAAGGACTACGACCTGGTCGAGCTCAACGAGGCGTTCGCGGCCCAGGTCCTGGCCTGCGACCGCTCGCTCGCGCTGCCCGCGGACCGGCTCAACGTGAACGGCGGCTCGATCGCCCTCGGTCACCCCATCGGTGCGACCGGTGCGCGGATCGTGGTGACCCTGCTGCACGAGATGAACAAGCGCGGAAGCGCCAACGGCCTCGCCACGCTGTGCGTGTCCGGCGGGCTCGGCTTCGCGACCGCGTTCCACAAGAACGACTGACGAACTCAGCGAATCCCCATGCAGATCAAGAAAGTAGGTGTGATCGGCTGCGGCCTGATGGGCCACGGCATCGTGCAGGTCGCCGCACAAGGCGGCTGCGAGGTCGTCGCGGTCGAGACCACCCAGGAGTTCCTCGACAAGGGGCTCGCGCGCGTCGACAAGAGCCTGAAGAAGATGGCCGAGAAGGCCGTCGCGAAGGGCAAGGCGACGGAGGCGGACGCGACCGCGAACGCCGAGGCGACGCGCGCTCGCATCACGGGGTCGCTCGACAAGCAGGACCTGGCCGACACCGACCCCCCGACGACGAACGCCTACGACTCGGACCATCCCCTGGCCGAGCCCGA
>CAZDYS010000128.1:5240-9178 GCA_964509445.1 uncultured Planctomycetaceae bacterium | reverse complement strand
TGAGCCCCGGTCCGTGCGTTTCCCCCGCGCGGGGGCGACGAGGCCGCGCTCGGCTCGGCCTCCCGTGCACGCGGGGGCGCCTCCTCCGGGAGGCGCTGGCCCCCGGACTCCTGGGCCTGGCCGCCTGCAGCGAGACCACCGAGCTGACGGGAGACTCCGTACTGCTCGTCACGCTCGACACGACGAACACGACGGCGCTGTCGCCCTACGGTGCCCCGGAGGGGCTCACGCCGAACATTGACCGGCTCGCGGCCGAGGGCGTGCTCTACGAGAACGCACGCGCCACGGCGCCGATCACGGCGCCCTCCCACGCGTCGATGCTGACCGGCCTGTACCCCGTGCGGCACTCGGTGCGGATGAACGCGTCGATGGTGCTGCCGGACGCCGCGCTGACCCTCGCCGAGTGTGCGCAGGCGAGCGGCGTCCAGACGGCGGCCTTCGTGGCCGCGGTCGTGCTGCGCGAGGAGTTCGGCCTGGGGCAGGGCTTCGAGCTGTACGACGAGCCGACCCAGGGACCGTCTGCCGACGCCAACGCGGTCGTCTCGCGCTCCTGCATCGAGATGACGGAGCGCGCGCTGGAGTGGTTCGACCGGCGCGACCGCTCGCGTCCGTTCTTCCTGTGGCTGCACTACTTCGATCCCCACGGTCCGTACCGTCCGCCGGCCGCGTTCCAGGAGGCCGCCGGAGGGGACGCGTATCTCGGGGAGGTCGCCTGGGTCGACAAGCAGCTCGGGCGCGTGTTCGCGCGCCTCGACCAGGAGGGGCTGTTCGACAGCACGCTGGTGGTGCTGACGGCCGACCACGGAGAGGGGCTGGGCCGGCACGACGAGAGCACGCACGGGATGATGCTCTTCGACTCGACGCTGCGCGTCCCGCTGCTCCTGCGGTATCCGGACGGCTGGCGCGCCGGCGAGCGCCTCGACGACCGGGTGAGCCTGGTCGACCTCTACCCGACCCTGGGCAGCGCTCTCGGAGTTCCGGTGCTCGACACCGTCGACGGTTTCGACCTCTATCGCCAGCGCGCGCCGCGCGACCGAGCCGTCTACCTCGAGACCTACTTCGGCTACATCGCGCACGGCTGGAGTCCGCTGGTCGCCTGGGTGGACGAGAGCGGCAAGTCCGTGCACGGCAGCGATGCCTCCTTCTACGTGGCGAGCGACCGAGACGAGAGCGAGGACCGCTCCGACGCACACCTGGAGACGCTCGCCGCGCACCGCGACGGGATCCGGGAGCTCCTGGCGCGACCGCGACTCGAGCAGCCCGGCCTCACGTCCGGCAACGACGAGCTCACGGCGCAGATCGAGAAGCTCGGCTACGCGGGAGCGGGGACCGAGTTCTTCCACCTCCCGGAGCCGCTCGAGGCCAGCGACCGCGCGCACCCGCACGGAGAGGGCCGCGCCTTCTCGCTGTTCCTGCGCGCCGAGTCCCAGGCGCAGAAGGGCAACCATCTGCGCGCCGTCGAGATGCTGACGGAGGTCGTCGAGGGCGACCCGCGGAACCACACCGCGCTCCACCGCCTCGGCCAGAGCCTCGCGCAGACCGGTTCGTTCGATCGCGCGATCGAGGTCCTCGAGCGAGCGATCGCCCTGCGCGAGGGCGTCTGGGTCGCGCCCTACCTCGACATCGCGCAGTGTCACGAGGCTGCCGGCCGGCGTGACGAGGCGATTCGGAGCTACGAGCAGGCCTTCGCCTACGGAGCGGGGCCGGACCTCGCGCGCCAGTACTGGGCGCGGCTCCTGCGCGAAGCCGGGCGCGAGGCCGAGGCGATCCGCGTCGAGAGCGGACCGTGAGCCTCGCGCGCGACGGAGAGCCGACGTGAGCATCGAGCTGCACGAGGTCGTCGGTGCCGTCGGGTCCGCGCTGATCGTCGGCTGCTTCCTGCTCTCGGAGCGCAAGAAGCTCGACCCGCACGGAGCGGCCTACTACGGCGCGAACGGTCTGGGCGCGGCGGCGGTGCTGTTCTCGCTGCTGCACGAGTGGAACACCTCGGCCTTCGTGATCGAGTGCTTCTGGCTGGGCATCAGCGTGCTCGGACTCGCCGGCCTCTGGCGCAAGCGCGCCGGGGGAGCGGGCTAGGGGACGAAACGAGCGGCCGCCGCCCCGGTGCCCCGGACGCGACGACCGCTCGTCTCGACTCCCGAGCTCTGCGCGGCGCGACTAGAGCACGCCCTCCAGGACCCAGACCTCCAGCTCGGTGATCGGCGAGCTGACCAGGCGATCGAGGCCCGTCAGCTCCTGACAGGCGGCGTCGGTCGGCGCCTTGTTCGTTCCCTGCCAGCTGTAGTCGAACGGGAAGTTCGTGTACTGCAGGTCGAGCGTGGAGTTGATGTAGAAGTCGTGCCCGCCGCCGAAGGTCGGCCCGTAGCTCGGGTGGTCGTAGACCAGGCGGTCCGCGTCGGTGGAGCCGTAGGGGAAGCGCTTGCCGGAGTGGAACGAGAACAGGAAGCCCTCGCCCTCCGCGCTGCCGTTGTAGGAGGACAGGCTCGTCCAACCGGCGGGGTTGTAGCCGCCGAACACCACGCCGTTCGCGAGCTGGATGACCGTGACGGTCGGCCCGAGGTCGTCCACCGCGGTGTGGAACGCGCTCGAGGTCGCGCCGTCGGTGGTCTTGCGGAAGGCCAGCTCGAACCCGTCGAACGGGCGGCCGATCCAGTTCGCGAGCTGACGCTCCTCGGCGGGCGACATCAGCGTCGTCCCGTCGAAGGGGTTCACGCGGATCGCGGACAGCGCGGCGATCTGGGCCTGGGTCAGGCCCGCGCCGAGGCCGACGCGCGGCGCGTCGAGGGGCTGCGGCGAGACCGGGTCCTGGATCGCGAGCGGAGCCGCGCAGAGGGTCAACAGGACGGGGAGGAGGAGTTTCTTGGTGGTGGCTTGCATGGGAACCCGTGGAAGGGGCTGCGGCGTGGGGCCTCGCGAGAGCCGGGGCCCGGAGAATCCGAGGCGAGGCCCGAGCGGGTCTCGCGTCTCTGGAGAGGAGCAACGGGGTCCAGGAGCGCGGCTGCCAGGGTTCTCGGTTTTCTTCGCCCGTCTCGGCTCCCGCGACTCGCGCCTCCTGCGCCGCTTCGCCGCCGGGTGAGTAGACTGCGCACCGACCCTGGCCCCCTGCTTCCCATGCTCGCACCGGCACTCGCGCTCCTCGTCTCCCTCGCCCCGTCCCAGGTCGATGCCGCGACCGAGATCGCGCGTCTCCTCGAGCGGACCGCGGCGCTCGACGGCGTTCGGTTCGAGGCGGCGATGACCGTGCTCGAGGACGGGGAGACCGAGGAGGTCTCCCTGACCTACGCGATCGAGGGGCCGGACGACGGGTACTTCGCCGTGGACCGCTCCGGGGAGCGCACGCGCATGTGGCAGCGCGGCCCGCGAACCGTGATGGAGGTGAACGGTGTCTGGCGCGCGTTCGAGCTGCCCGCGGCGAACCCCGCCAAGCGAGCCTACGAGCGCCTGTTCGCGGAGGACCTCGCGCCGGGTGTGCTCGTCGCGATCCAGCCCGCGGTGGACGAGGACGGCGAGGCGCTCCTGAACGTCAGCATGTCGCTCGTCGAGGACCGGGGCTGCGGCCTGAGCTGGCTGCACTGGTTCGAGAGTCGCAGCGCCGACGTCACG
Organism: uncultured Planctomycetaceae bacterium; assembly: GCA_964509445.1. Taxonomy (GTDB): domain Bacteria; phylum Planctomycetota; class UBA1135; order UBA1135; genus CAZDYS01. The sequence goes on along the minus strand of CAZDYS010000128.1, from coordinate 5,575 downwards.
GTCGAAGACGAGGAGCTCGTGCTCGAGGAGGAAGGCCTGCGCTTCGCGGTCTCGCGCGCGACCGGCTTCCCGACCCGTGTCCACGTCTGGTCCGAGGCCAAGGAGATCCGGCTGCGCGCCCGCAGCGTCGAGGAGGACGTGGACCTCACGGCGGAGCTGGCGCTACCGGAAGAGGCGGCCCGGGCCGAGCGCGACGAGCGGGTGGGGGAGCGCTACGCCGCGCTCGACGCCCCGTTCTCCATCCGCCGCCGCGGATTCCAGCGGATGGCCTTCCTGCTGCAGGACGGCGAGCGCGCCTGGGACGCGGCGACGCGCGACGCCTGGGAGGAGTTCCT
>CAZDYS010000128.1:0-5140 GCA_964509445.1 uncultured Planctomycetaceae bacterium | reverse complement strand
AGGGTGATCGCGAACAGGACCGCGAGGAGCGGCAGGAGGACCGTCAGGCGCACTCCTCCGCGGAGCGGCCCGTCCGAGAACCTGGAGAGGAGAGCGGATCGGCGCATCGCTGGTGGGGGACCGGCCCCCGACTCCATGTGTACGGGTTCCGGGCCGTCTCGGGCACCCGATGCCCCGCAATTCCGCCGGGCGCGGAAAAGACGGCCGCTTCCGCCCGGCCCGCGGGTCAGGGACGGCCGAGCCAGCGCGCGTCGTAGAGCTTCAGGAAGCCCTCGCGCGAACCCCGGTCGACCTCGACCAGGGACCAGTCGGCGCGCTTGCGGTCGACCTCGGTCGCGGTCGTGACGTGCAGGCCCAGGGCGCCGCGCGGGCCGGCCTGCAGCGACTGGATCGGATCCCGCTCGGTGGTCAGGGAGCTGGTGAGCGAGGCCCGCAGGAGCCGCTCGTAGGTTTTCTTGACGCGGAAGGTCCCCTCCTCGTCGAGGTCCGGGGCCTCGCCGACGATCTCGTAGTGCTTCACCCAGCACTCGCCTTCCAGGCAGAGCGTCAGCACGTGTGCGCGCCCGTGGGTCCGCGCGGGGAAGCGCGCCCCGGGGGCCAGGCGCCACAGCTGCAGCGTGACGTCGTCCATCTCGCGCAGCGTGCCCAGCTCGACCGGCGGCTCGAACCCGCCGTAGCGGCGCAGGTCGATGCTCGGCACCGACTCCGTCCGCAGCCGGCTCGCCAGGGCGGTCAGGTTCGCGAGGTACGCGTCGGGATTCTCGCGGCCCCCCTCCCGATGCGCCTTCGCGAGCTTGGCGACCAGGAGGGCGAACGCCTCGAAGCCGATGGGGGCCTCGCCGTGCCCGTCCTCGGCGCGCAGGGAAGGAACGGCGAGCACGGCCGGAGCACCGAGCAGTGCGCGCCGCGAGAGTCCGTGAGGTCGGGGGGGTCGTTTCACGGAATCAGTAGGTGCTCACGGTCATGCGCAGCGCGTTGGTGAGCTCGAGGCCGGTGGGCTTCAAGAGGACCGCCTGGGCGTAGACCACGCGTCCGAGGGAGGCGCTGTCGAACGGGATCTCGCGCACGTGGGTGGCGGACACGCCGTCGGTCCAGGCGTAGTTGACGAAGGTCAGGCCCGACCCCCCGAAGCCGCGGATCGAGACGAGCACCTCGCCGAAGCGCGAGGGCACCGGCGTGTCGAGCCGGTCGTGCGCCCCGACCACGGCGGTCAGGATCGGCTCGCCGACGTAGTTGCCCACGAGGACGCTCCACTCCTGCCCCATGATCGGCTGCGTCAGCGGGCCGAGGCACAGGCAGTTGACGCCGCTGCCGTTCTCGATCGTCGTGCTCGCGGGCGCGGCCATCAGCACCACGAGCAGGGCGCGGTCGGTCGCGTCCAGGATCCCGTCGCGGTTGATGTCGAACACCGCCTCGGCCGAGATCGAGCGGAAGCCCTGGCTCTGCACCGCGTCGAACTCCGCGAGGTCGGCGACGTCCACGATCCCGTTCAGGTCGAAGTCCCCGAGGCGCGGGAGGGTCTGGGTCACGCAGGAGGCGTTGCGCAGGAAGCTGCGGATGTAGCCCTGCACGCGCTCGTGGAAGCGCATGCCGATGCGCTCGGGGCGGGCGTTGCTCGGCTCCCAGAGCGAGCCGCTGAACGCGCAGTAGCTCATCAGGGTGCCTTCGTCCGGGCCGGTGCCGTCGTCGCACTCGATCCGCGGGCGGTAGTTCTGCGTGTGGTCCGCGTCGAGCATGTGCCCGTTCTCCATCCCGTTCGCGTACAGGTCCCAGTTGCGCCGGGACGTGTGCTTGAGCGGGTAGGGGAAGCTGCCCTTGAGCTCGACCTGGTTGAACGCCTGGTCGCCTCCGCCGCGGCAGATCACCTCGCTGGCGGAGGAGCCGCGTCCGAACCCGGTCACGCGGTTCACGTGTCCGCGCGGGATGCCGTTCAGCGGGTTGGCCGGCGAGTTGAACCAGTTCGGGTAGCCGCCGCCCCCGTGAGCTTCCCACAGGTCCTCGACGCCGTTCGAGACGCGCATGTAGCCGTCCGGGACGATCAGGCGGAAGCCCGCGTCGCGGCGGTAGATGTGGTTCGCGGCGGCCAGGAGGATCGTCATGTAGTCGACGACCTCCTGCTCGGTCTGGAAGCGGTTGCGCACGCGGCGATCGACCTCGACCAACACGGTCGTGTCCCACACCTTGCGCGTCGGCAGGCTGCGCTGCTCGGGGGCCGTCGTGGAGGCGTCCGCGGCGTTCGTCGTTCCGGCGCTCGTGGGCGCGGCCGGGGCCGTCGCCGTACGCCCGCGGGCCGTGGAGCTGGTCGACGTCGACGCCTCGACCGGGGAGCCCTCGTCGTCCGGTGCTTCGTCCGGCCGCGCGCCGTGGGCGTGTCCCTCGTGCCCGTGCACGCCCACGCCTTCCGAGCCCGTCAGGCGGAACGCGTCCTCGTGCGAGATCGCGACGCGCGGGCCGCTGCCGCTGGGGCCGGTCGAGATCATGTACGTGATGCCCTCGAGCGTGAGGTAGCCCTGGGCCATGTGGGCGGAGACGCCCAGGAAGCCGCGACTCTGTCGGCCGGGAACGTGGACCGCGAACAGCCGGGCGGTCGGTGCGACGCGGATCTCGCCGCCGTCCCGCGTCCGGACGCGCGCCGTGCCGCCTTCCTCCCAGACCGTCACCGGGCGCAGGAACAGCTCGATCTCCTCGCCGCCAGGGAGCGGAAAGCGCTCGAGGCGTGTGAGGCCACCGGCGTCGGCGGCCGCGCGGAACGTCTCGTAGGTCCCGACGTCGAACCAGGAGCTCACGAAGCCGCTCGCCCCCGAGTCCGTCAAGCGCGGCAGCGGCTCGACGAGCCGGCGCACGCTGGCGAAGGCGTCGATCGTCCCCGGGGCTTCGGTCGCGCGCTGGGCCGCGGTGACCCCCACGAGGAGGCTGGCGCAGGCCAGGAGATGCAGGGGGTGTTTCATGAGGGCAGGAGAGGGACTGCAGGCGACGAACCGCAGTATCGCAGCTGGCCGCGGATTCTGCACGGGGGTCGCCGCGGCACGCGGGCGAGCCCGGCTCGCGATCGCGGATCCGGGACCCGGCTCCAGCACGAGAAGGACGCTCGCGAGCCCCCCGGGGTTCCCGGGTTTCGGGGCCCACCGGAGCGACCCGCAGGCCCGGCTCGCACGTTCCTCCGCGCGAGGCCCGGGCTCGGTTGCAGCGGACCCCGAGAAACCCCTTCCGGGTTCCCGCCAGGGCCTCTCCGGGTCCCTCGGGGCCTACTCGCCGGTGTAGCCCAGCGCCTCGAGCGCCTGGAGCGTCTCCTCGTCCTCCACGCGCTCGGGACGTTCCCCGCGGGTCAGCTCGGCCTCGAACAGCCCGAACAGCGTGCGCAGGTCCTCGCGCGCGCCTTGCGGCAGCTCGGCGCCCAGCACGTCGTCGTGACGCAGCACGTCCGCCGTCCCGGCGACGAGGCCGTCCGCGCTGGCGTGGAAGAACCGGTAGGGCTCGGCTTCGCCTTCGCGATGACGCATTCCGCTCGCGGCGGCGCCGGCGGGGGCCGCGCGGGTCAGGTCGCGGCCGCCCCCGAGGCCCTCGATCCCGGCCAGGGCCAAGAGGGTCGCGTAGGCGTCCACCGTTCCGGCCACGTCCTCCGTGGCGCCGGCGGACACGCGCGGGGAGAGCAGGAAGGTCGGGACATGGATCTGCTCCGGCGTGACGCGCACGTCGTGCCCCCAGGCGTCCTCCTCGCCGAAGCTCTCGCCGTGGTCGACGGTCACGAGCACGTGGGTCTCGATCTCCTGCGCGTCCGCGAGGACGCGCTCGAGGAACCGCGCGACCTCGCCGTCCAGCCGCGCCACGTCCGTCGCGTACAGCGAGCGCGCGCGCGCCGCGGACTCCTCGAGGCGCATGAGGTCGTCCTCCCGCGCGAGCGAGCGCAGCTGCCGCAGCGTCACCGGTTGCTCGGCCAGGTCGCCGTAGGGGCTGTGCGCGTCGAAGTAGTGCACCCACAGGAACTGGCGCGGTCCGCGCAGGCCGTCGAGCAGCGCGAGCGCCTCGTCGGTCGTGCTCTCGGAGAGCGAGAAGAAGTGGTCGCCGACCGTCTCCTGGCCGAGCCACTTCTCGGGCATCTTCTTGCGCTCGAAGGTGAAGGTGTCGTGGAAGCTGCGAAAGCCGCGGCCGTAGCCGAACTTGCGGTGCACCGGGTAGGAGGAGACGGCGGCCGCCGTGTCCCAGCCTTCCGCCGCGAGGACCTCGGCCAGCGTGGGGTGCTCCTCCGGCAACACCATGCCGTTGCGCGTGATGCCGTGCTGCCACGGGTGTAGGCCGGTGAACAGGCTGGCGTGGGTCGGCTGCGTCGTCGGCGCCGCGGCGTAGAAGCGCTCGAACCGGAGGCCCGTGTCGGCCAGCGCCGCCACGCGCGGCATCGTCTCGGCGGTGAGCGCGTCCTTGCGCAGCGTGTCCAGCGTCACCAGCACCAGGCGACGCGGCCCCGTCGAGCCCTCCGCGCCGCAGCCCACCGCCAGCCCGGCGGCGCAGAGACCTGCGGCGAGACCGAGCACGGCGAAGCGGAGGGACCGGCAAGGAGAAGGGGAGCGCATGCGCGCATGGTAGCCGCGTGGCTCCTGGGACCGGAGGTCCGCGGGGGCTCTCCCGCGCGGGCGCTGCGGGACCGCCCCCCGGGATCCTCCCCTGGGACGACCGAGACGTTCGTCCTAGCTTCCTGGAGTCCCCGCTTCACCGGACCGCCGGGTCGGTCGATAGCAGGGGTCCCCGGACTGGGGTGTAGCTCAGTTGGAAGAGCGCGCGGCTGTTAACCGCAAGGTCGCAGGTTCGAGCCCTGCCGCCCCAGCCAACTCCCTAGGCCGCTCGTCCTAGCGGCGGAGCGCCGGCTCGCCCGTGCGCGGGAGCGTCCGGGGAAAGCGACGGCGCGTCCGGTCGAGAACCTCGTCGGCCCCGGAATTCGCCGTGCCGCGCCACCCCGGAGCCCCAGGGACGGGTATCGATTACCTCAGGGGGTCTTCCGGAAGTCCCCTCGGATCCGCTCCTCTCCGCACCGCGGTTCGAACTCGACGCGCACCATGAATCACGACACGCCGCACGCCTCCGATTCCCCCGAGCACGACGAGCCGGAGGTCCGTTCCCGAAGGAAGTTCCTGAAGTCCTCGACCCT
>CAZDYS010000127.1:0-9212 GCA_964509445.1 uncultured Planctomycetaceae bacterium | reverse complement strand
CCGTCGGCTGCAGGGTCTCCTCCTCGCCATCGTCGTGATGGCGGCGGGTTGTAGCGCCATCCTCCAGGCCTGCGCCGTCGCCTGGACGCACTCGCAGCTCGCCATGCAGTTCCCCGAAGAGGGCCAGGCGATCCTCGAGGAGCTCCCCAAGGCGCTGATCGCCAGCAGCCTCGTGTCCCTCGTCATCACGATCCCCGTGATGGTGATGATCACCCTGGCCGCGACCCTGCGCGTGTTCGGCCCGCTCTACCGGTTCCGGAAGTTCCTGGAGGCGGTCATCCGCGGAGAACAGACGGAGGACTGCCGCCTGCGCAAGGACGACGAGCTCAAGGACCTGTGCGGGCTCCTGAACGTCGTCACGGCCGAGGCCCGTGCTCGCAACCACGCGCCCGCCTCCTCGGAGACGCCGGCGAGCGGGAAGAGGCTGCGGGCCGTGGCCTGAGGTGAGCGTCGCTCGGCTCGGGGATCGTGCCCACGGGATCCCGCCGCGTCCTGCGTGTTCGTGAAGAGGAGCGGCGTCACGCCGCCGATGTCCACGGGCAGGGCCAGAGCGTGAGCCCGACCCGTGCTGCCGAGCACGTGAGCAATTCGCTCGGTCCGAGAAGGACGGAGAGAGCTCCGATCCTCTCTCCGCGCTGGTCGACTCGCATCGCAGGTCGAACGCGAGCGCCTCCGCGCCCCACCGGGAGACGGCCTTGCCGGACTCTCACGTTGCCTTTGCGTCAGGCGCGGACTCGCGCATCGACACGAACCGGGGGGCGGTGGATCATGCGAGCACCCCACCTCGAAGGCCGCTCGGCCGAAGTGCGATTCGAATGACGCTGCTCTCTCTCTGCCTCGCTGCGACGCTCGCCGTTCCGGGACAATGGAACGATCCCGTGGAGCGCCTGGAGCCGCCCGCCGACCTGGAGCCCCTGATCGAGCGACTCGGGGCGCGGGAGCGAGCCGTGTGGCTCGACGACGATCGACTGACCTTCCTGCTTCGTTCGCGAGCGGAGAACGTCGGTCTCACGACCATGATCGACGTGCCCTTCGTCGAAGTCGACGACGGGCTGCACCTGGGTCAGGTGCGTCTCCCGGACATCGACCAGCTGATCCTCAGCTACTCCTTCACGAAGGAAGACGAGAACGGTTGGGATCAGCTCTCGAGCTTCCGGGGCGCGTCGGCTCCCCCGATCCCCGAAGCGTGTCTTCCTCTGGCCGGTCGGCATCTCTACTACTCGTTGGAGAGCGAGTACCTCTCCGAGCCGCGGACCGTCGAGGTCTACGTGCCGGCCGGGAACGAGACTGGGCTTCCGGTCGTGTACATGGCCGACGGAAGCGCTCTGGAGGAGTACGTCGGGAGCATCGACTGGGCCATTCGCCAGGGTCGTCTCGCTCCGATGGTGCTCGTCGGCGTGCACAACGGTGGCTACGGCGGGGACAGGGACGCCGAGTATGACCCGGAGCTCGACTGGCGCGCGAAGGAGTACCTCGAGGCCGTCGGCGACGAGCGCTACCTGAATCACCTGCTCTTCCTGTTGGAGGACGTCCTGCCCTTCGTCGAGGCACGGCACGGCGTCTCGGACGAACCTTCGAAGCGTGTGCTGAGCGGCTATTCCAACGGCGGGGCGTTCGCGCTCACGGCCGGTGCCGGAGAGCCGAGCGTCTTCGGCCACGTGCTGGCCTATTCGGTGGCCTTCTTCGATCGCGACGCTCTTCGCGAACGGGTCGAAGGAGCCGAGCTGCCGAGCTTCTCCTTCGCCGGCGGAGAGCTCGAGTGGTTCATCGAGGGCACGCGCGATGCCGCCGGCATCCTGGAGGAATCCGGGGCCGACGTCCGCCTACGCAGCTACATCGCCGGCCACGATCCGCTGCTCTGGCGCATCGCGCTGCACGAGGACCTCGCGCGCCTGTTCCCAGGCCAGCGCTGAGCCGGTCGAGGTCTCGGAATCCGAGCCGAGCACGCGGACCCGCGTGCTCGGCTCGATGGATCAAGGGCAGCTGATCAACAGATCCTGCGTGTTCGTCAGGAGGAACGGCGTCACGCCTCCGATGTGCACGGCTTGGGCGTAGAGCGTGAGCCCGACCAGCGCGTTGTCGTTGGGGACCCCGATCGTCCAGCTCGCCAGCGGACCGGCCTGGAGCGGCGTCTTGAAGACCCGCGGACCGCCGACGAGGATCACCTGGCCGCCGCCGAGAGGGAGGTTCACGGCGCTCTGGAAGCCGAGCACCTGGGCGCTCGCGTGGCCGGTCACGCCAAGGTCCACGGTCGCGGTCCAGTTGGTGCCGATGACCATTGGATCGGCGGTGAAGCTCGCGACGTTGGTGCCGGCGGTGCGGGAGGTGACGGTCGGGGTCGGGCAGGAGCCGGTGTCCAGGTCGAAGACGTAGGCGGCGCCGGGATTGTCGAGGCTGTTGTCCGCTTGATCGCCACCGACTTCCAACGCGTTGCTGTCCTCGAAGGGGGCGCCGACGACGGCCGTGCCCTGTGAGATCGCAACGTCGAGCCCGAAGAAGTCCAGTCCGTCCGTGTTCGACGCCTTGACGTACTCGAGCTGCGACCAACTCGAACCGCTCCCCTGGAACACGAGGACGGCCCCAGACCTGTTCGCGCCGTTGTTGGTCTGGTCACCGCCGATGCCGGTGGCGTTGCTCCACTCCGTCGGGCCTCCTATGACCAAGACACCGTTCTCCAGGGCGACTGCCGTGCCGAATTGATCATCCGTCACTAGGTCGGTGGTGGCCGCCTTGATATACGCTTGCGAACTCCAAGTCGTTCCACTGCGCGTGAAGACGTAAGCCGCCCCTGGGCCTGCGGCGTCGTTGTTGGATTGGTCCCCGCCGACTCCCGTAGCGATGCTCTGCTCGAAGGGCGCACCGCACACGAGTGTGTTGCCCGAGATGGAGACCGACGTGCCGAACTGGTCGCCGGGGTCCGAGTTCGTTGCCTTGAGGTAGGCCTCGAACTGCCAGGCAACACCGCTCTTCCTGTAGACGTAGCAGGCTCCCGCGCTGTTCGCATCGTTGTTGGAACCATCGCCTCCAACGCCGTTGGCGTCGCTGTCTTCGCCGGACGCACCTACCGCTACCGTATCGCCGGAGACCGAGACACTGGTTCCAAACCCGTCGGATCCTCCCGTGTTCGAGGCCTTCAGGTACGCCTCTTGGGTCCAGAAGCCGCCGCCTCCGCGGAACACGTATGCGGCGCCGGAAGCCGATGCCGAGTTGTCGAACTCGTTGCCATCGACTCCTGTGGCGTTGCTGCTCTCGAGGCTCGCGCCTACCACCAGGGTGCCTCCGTGGAGATCCACGGCGCCTCCGAACATGTCGGTCTGGCCTCCGTTCGTCGCCGTCACGGTTGTCGGCGTCGTCCAGCTGGATCCCAGCCGTTCGAAGACGAAGACGGCGCCTTTCAGAAGAGTCCCGTTCGAAATACTCCCGAAGCCAGGTGCGCCGATCGCGATCGTGTTGCCGTCGATGGCCACGTCCTCACCGAAGCTCGACAGGTTGTCGAGTCCCGAAGCCGTCAGTTCTTGTTGGAAGGTCCACGACCCTCCGATGCGAACGAACACCGTCGCCTTGCCCCTGCCGCCGTCGGCATCCGGGCTCCCGACGACCAAGGTGTTCCCGTCGATGTCGACCGCGATTCCGAAATCTCCTCGAGCGCAACTGGTGCCGGGCTTCAAGTAGGCCTCTTGCGTGACTTGCAGTGCCGATGCAGGAGAAGCCAGGGCAACGAAGGCCAGCAGTCGAGAGAGAGTGTGTCGAGACATCAGGCTGATGGGGGGCGGGCGGTCGAGACCAATGGGGAACAGCGACGACGTGAGGAATGCGCGGGGCGCAGCGAACGCTAGCACGCGCGCTCGCGTAGCGGGGCGCTCGCATCGCTCCTCTCTCTCTGGTTCCAGAAGCCGCACGGACGGGCGAGCCAGCGATCGTCGCCGTGGGCCGCGGAAGCGCTAGCTCAGCTCGACGCGGATGAGTTGCATCACCCGCGCGAGGCCCTCCTCGACGGCCTCGGTCTCCGGGTGCCGCAGGATCACGAAGCCCTCGCCCTCGTAGTCCTTCGCGGCCGGCGAGCCGGGCTCGGGGATCTTCGCCATCGCGACGAGGTCGCCCAGCTCGCGCTTGGCCTCCTCGATGCCGTGCACGCGCGCGACCTTGCCGTCCTTGTTGCCCTGGCCGCGCAGGAACACGGCGCCGCACGCGAAGTCGCGCGTCGGGACGTCGAACTCCTCGAAGACCATCAGCCGTGCCCAGGCGGCGTAGAAGTCGACGTCGTGGGCGAAGGAGAGCAGCGACGTGAACTGGGCTCCCGGCGGACGGGCCGCCACCTCGGAGATCGCGAGCGAGCCGTCGGGTCGCCGGAACCACTCCATGTGGGTCAGCCCGGTCACCATGCCGAGCGCGTCGAGCGCCTGTCGTCCGGCCTGGCGGATGTCGTCGTACTCGTCTCCGTCGACGTGTCGCGGGAGGACGACGCACCACTGGATCCACGGGTTCTCCATCACCTCGAGAGGCGTCGGCGTGTAGCGCGAGATCGAGTGGAACACGTGCTCGCCGCCGACGCTGACGGAGTCGAAGGAGTGCTCGCGACCGACGATGAACTCCTCCAGGAGCAGCGGCTGCTGCGCGGTCGGCGGGAGGGTGCGGAGGTAGCCCTGGAGCTGCTCCAGGTCGTCGACGCGCATCGTGTTGCGCGCGCCGGCGCCGGCGGGCGGCTTCGCGACGAGCGGTAGGCAGGTCCGCGCGAAGGCGAGAGCTTGCTCCGGGTCGGTGGCCAGCGCGTGCTTGGCGCACGGAAGCCCGTGGCTGCGCAGCACGTCCTTCATCTGCGACTTGTCGCGGAAGTGGACGGCCTCGCGACGATCCATGCCGCGGATGCCGAGCGCCTCGCGCACCTCGGCGAGCGGCTCCTGGAGCTGCTCCAGCACGCCGATGAGGCGGTCGACGCGCCCGTCGAAGGTCTTCGCGAGCGTCCGGACGCCGTTTCCCAGCTCGAGCGGGTCGAGCGGGTCCTTCAGCTGGACGAACCCGTCGAGGTCCGCCTCCAGCCCCTTCGTGAAGGCCTTCTCGGGCTGCTGGGAGAGCACGCCGAGGCGGACGCCCGGCAGCTTGGCCACGGAGCGCACGAAGCGCAGCGTGGTCTCCATCGCGTAGGGGGCGACGAACACGACGTTCATGGGCTGCATGGTCGCGATTCTAGCGACCGGGCTGGCCTTTTCCGCGCTCGGTGGTGTGATGAGCGCGCGTTCCGATGAGTTCCCTCGACATCCTCTTCGTCGCCGCCGAGGTCGCCCCGTTCGCGAAGACCGGTGGCCTGGCCGACGTCTCCGCCGCCCTGCCGCGGCACCTCGCGCGGGCGGGCCACCGCGTCCGGCTCGTGATGCCGCTCTACGGTCGCGTGCACGCGAAGGCCGAGGCGCTGACCCCTCACCCGGACCTGCAGGACCTCGAGCTCGAGCTCGGGGGCCGCAGCCTGCGCTTCTCCGTGGAGACCGCGCCGCTGCCCGGCAGCGACCTGGACGTGTGGTTCCTGCGCTGCGACGAGCTCTACGGGGGCGACGAGATCTACACCGAGCGCGAGGACGAGCACGTGCGCTTCGCCCTGCTCGCGGCGGCCGGCTTCCGGATCGCGCAGCAGCTCGGCTGGAGCCCGGACATCGTCCACCTGAACGACTGGCACACCGCGCTGGCGCCGCTGTTCCTGAAGTCGCAGCTCGCCTGGGACCGGCTGTTCGAGAAGACCAAGACCGTCCTGACGATCCACAACATCGGCTACCAGGGCGTGTTCCCGTCCTCCGTCGCGGAGGAGATCGGGTTCGGAGACCAGACCGAGCTGTTCCACCGCGAGGACTTCGCCGACGGGACGCTCAACTTCCTGAAGACCGGGGTGCTCTACGCGGACGCGCTCACCACGGTGTCGCGCACCTACGCGCGCGAGATCCAGACCCCGGAGTTCGGCGCCGGACTCGAGGAGCTCCTGCGCGAGCGGTCCGAGTCGCTGGTCGGCATCGTGAACGGCGTCGACTACGCGGAGTGGAACCCCGCGACGGACGCCGCGCTCCCGGTGAACTACGACGCTGCCTCGCTCGAGAAGAAGCTCGCGAACAAGCAGCACCTGTGCAAACGCTTCGGCCTCGACCTGCCGACGCTCACGGAGGAGGCTCCCGGGCCTCTGCTCTTCGGCGTCGTCTCGCGCCTCACCGGACAGAAGGGGTTCGAGCTGCTCCCCGACATCCTGCCGGTGCTCCTGCGGGAGGCCGACGCGCGCCTGGTCGTGCTGGGCAGCGGCGAGGAACGCTACGAGCGCTACTTCCAATGGCTGCGCGACGCGTTCCCGGACCGGGTGGCCGTGTTCAAGGGCTACTCCGAGGAGCTCTCGCACCAGATCGAGGCGGGCAGCGACGCCTTCCTCATGCCGTCCCGCTACGAGCCCTGCGGCCTGAACCAGATGTACAGCCTCAAGTACGGCACGGTGCCGATCGTGAGGCGGACCGGAGGGCTCGCGGACACCGTCGAGGACTACGACGCCGTCACGGGGGAAGGGACCGGCTTCGTGTTCGACGAGTTCTCTCCCGAGGCGCTGCTCCACGCGCTGCGGCGCGCGCTGCACGTCTGGAAGGACCCCTATGCCTGGCGGCGCATCGTGCGAGCCGGCATGGAACGCGACTTCTCGTGGACCCACCAGGGCGCCGAGTACGAAGCGCTGTACGACAAACTCAGGAGCTGACCATGCACGTCGTCTTCGTCGAGCCCGCGTTCCCGAACAACCAGCGCGAGTTCGTCCGCGCTCTCCACGCCGTCGGCGCGCGCGTGACGGCGATCGGCGAGAAGCCGCCCGAGGTGGTCGGACAGGAGGCGCTCTCGCGGCTCGCCTCCTACGAGCGCGTCTCGTCGGTCACGAACGAGCACGAGCTGCTCGAGGCGGTCCGACGGGTGCAGGCGCGCGAGTGGGTCGACAGGCTGGAGGCGACCGTCGAGGCTCACATCCTGCCGGTGGCGCGCGTGCGCGAGGCGTGCTCGATCCCCGGGACGACGGAGCGGACGGCGTTCCTGTGCCGCGACAAGCCCGCGATGAAGGAGGCTCTGCGGGAAGCCGGCGTCCCCTGTGCCCAGTCCACCGGCGCCAGCTCCGCCGACGAGGTGCGCGCCTTCGCCGACGAGGTCGGCTATCCGCTGATCCTCAAGCCGCGGGACGCGGCCGGCGCGGCGGGGACGTTCAAGGCAGGGAACGCGGAGGAGCTCGAGGCGGCGATCTCCGGCAGCGGCGTGGACCGCGGTGTCCCCACCGCGGTCGAGGAGTTCGTCGAGGGACACGAGGGCTTCTACGACACGCTCTGCGTCGAGGGCACGGTCGTGCACGACTTCGCGTCGCACTACTTCCCGAACGTGCTGGAGGCGATGCGGACGCGCTGGATCTCTCCCCAGGTCGTCGTCACGAACCGCATCGGCGACCCGTCCTACGACGAGGTCAAGGAGATGGGGCGCCGCGTCATCGAGGCGCTCGGCATCGGGACGAGTGCGACCCACATGGAGTGGTTCTTCGGTCCCAAGGGGCTGCGCTTCAGCGAGATCGGCTGCCGCCCGCCGGGCGTGATGGTCTGGGACCTCTACGGCGCCGGGAACGACCTCGACCTGTACGTCGAGTGGGCCAAGGCGATCGTGCACGGCGGTTCGGAGTCTCGCCCTTCCCGACGATTCGCGGCCGGCATGATCGCGCTGCGCCCGGAGGGCGACGGTCGCGTCGCCGGCTACGAGGGGCGAGAGATCCTCGAGCGCTACGCGGACTGCGTGATCGACGCGCACTTCCCGCCGCCCGGCTCGCCCACCCAGTCTCCGGACGGAGGCTACATGGCGAACGCCTGGATGCGCATGCGTCACCCCGACTACGACGAGCTGCGGAGGATGCTGGACGAGGTCGGCCGGTCCGTTCAGGTCCGGGTACATTGAATCGGAGGTCCGTCCGGACCACGGTCATTCCATGCTCTCCGCCCGTCTCTCGCTCGCCCTCGCGCTGTGCGCAGGGGTCTCCGCCGCTCAGGACGCCAAGCCGCGCTTCGGAGAAGCGAAGATCCTGCCCTGCCACGTCGACCTGACGGAGGAGGCCGGGGCGCCCTGGCGCGACACGGCGCGCTCGATCGTGCGCATCTACTCGCGCGGCAAGCGCTGCACCGGCGTGCTGCTGAACAACACGGCCCAGGACGGGACGCCCTACGTCCTGACCGCGAACCACTGCGGCTCGCTCAAGAACGCGACCTTCCAGTTCAACTACCGCACGCCGGACGATCCGGAGGGGGAGGTCGAGACCTACCACCAGATCTCCGGTGCCATCGAGCTGATCGCCGACCATCAGTTCGACTTCCAGCTCTTGCGCCTCCGCAAGAACCCCGACCCCGCGTGGAACGTGCGCTACGCGGGCTGGGACGCGAGCGGTGTCGTTCCGGAACGGGTGAGCTCCCTGCACCACCCGGGTGGTCACCCGCTCAAGGTGGCGCACGAGCAGCAGAAGCCCGTGAAGGACGAGCGCTTCTGGCGCGTGCGTCGCTGGGACGTGGGCCTGACCGAACGCGGCAGCTCCGGGGCTCCGCTGTTCGACCCGGCCCAGCGCGTCATCGGTCAGCTGTCCGGCCAGGACGGCAAGCGTGACCCGAACTGCAAGCGGCCCGGCAAGGACCTCTTCGGACGGCTCGAGCGACAGTGGACCGCGCTGCAGCCCTACCTCGATCCGCTCGGCACCGGCGAGCTCACGCTCGACGCGTTCGACCCGGGGACGAAGCCGCTCCCGTTCTCCGTGACCGGGGTGGAGCCGTCCGAGCTCCCGGCCGACCGCACGACCTTCGAGGTCGTGGGCGGCGCGTTCACCGGTCAGGCGTCGCTGTTCCTCGATGGAGAGGAGCTCGACCGCGCGCACTGGGACTACCGCACCAACAGCCGGATCGCCGTGACGCTGGCCGCGGAGCTGGCGCTGGGAGAGCACTCGCTTCGCGTGCACTGCTTCGAGACGAAGGAGGACGCGACCGCGACCTTCCGCGTGGTGGAGATCGCTCCCTCCGGCGGCGCGCCGACGCCCGCGGACTAGCGAGGCGCGACACCGCAGCGGGGCGCGCGCGGCTAGAATCCGGCCATGCCGATTCGCCTCCGCCTGCCCTGCTGGATCCTCCTCGCTGTCTCTCTTCTCGGCGTCTCCGGCGCGCAGGAATCGTCGCGCGGCTGGGACGTGACGTTTC
>CAZDYS010000126.1:4166-9212 GCA_964509445.1 uncultured Planctomycetaceae bacterium | reverse complement strand
GCGCGCGTGCCGGGCTGGTCACGCAGGCCCGTGCGGGGCACGGCGCCGTCCGGGAGGTCGCCGAGGCGATCCTGCGCGCCAAGGGACTGCTCGACTCGATCCTCGGCCGCTACCTCGACGAGGACGCGTGAAGCAGGCGGTCGCGTTCTTCCTCCTCCTGGCCATCGGAATCACGGTCCTGTGGCAGCTCGAAGCGCGCTTCGCCGAGGACAACGAGATCCCCGAGGTCGAAGAGACCGCGCCCCCGGTCCCGGAGCCGGACGGCGCGGAGGTCGACGGCGTCAGCTGGAAGGGTGCGTTCGAGGTCTCGTTCTACGAGGAGAACGAGGCCGAGGGTCTGCAGCGCATCGCGATGCGGCTCGAGAGCGACGACAGCATCAGCGAGGAAGGCCGCGACCGGCTGCGCGACGTGCGCATCTCGCTGTTCGACACGAGCGCCGAGGTGGAGACCTCGCAGGGAACGCTGCAGGCCGACGACGCGTCGCTCGAGCGCCTCGGCGAGAGCGGCCTGCGCCCCGAGTACACCGGGCGCGTGCAGCTCTCCAACCTGCGCGGAACGGTCGAGAGTCTCTTCGAGGGCGTCGGCTTCGAGCTGACCTCCCCCAAGGCACTGCTCGACGCGAGCGACCCGACGCACGTGACGCTCGAGAGCGACGACACGGTCGTCCTCGACTCTCCCGAGCTGCAGGCCGAGGGCCGCGGGTATCGCTTCGACCTGCTGCGACCCGACGACGCCACCGAGACGGAAGACGTCGACCTCATCGAGCTGCGCTCGGACGGCTGGGTCGCGTTCCAGCGCGGGCGCGAGGAGGAACGGGACAGCGAGCGCGAGCTCGAAGCGGGCCGCATCGAGAGCCTGCGGGAAGGTCCGATCCAGATCCGCCGCCGCTCCACCGAGGATCGGCCGAGCGAGCTGGAGCTGGAAGCCTGGGAAGGAGCGCGCCTGCGCCTCGACGCGAAGGACACCTCGGTCGTGGAAGGCGAACACGTCCTGTTCCACGGCGAGCTGCTCGACGAGGACGGCGCCGTCCGTCCGCGCTACGTCGACGTGACCGGGGACGCTCGCTGGCAGTACGGAGCGAGTGAGTTCCGCGGAGACGCGCAGCGGCTCGAGTTCGACGCCGTGGGCGAGTTCAAGAGCGCGATCTTCACGGGACTCCCGAGCGCTCGCATCGTCACGACCATCGACGCGGCCGGTGCCGAGGAGCTCCCCGAAGGCGTCGCGAGCGAGGGGGACCTGGTCTCGTTCCTCGTGCGCAGCGACCGATCGATCGAGCTGCGTCAGGGACGCGCGGTGCTCTCCTACGTGATCGCGGGCAAGGCCACGCTGGAGAGCGAGGACCTGACGCTGCGGTCCAACGGAGACCTCGTGGGTCACTGCACCGAGCGCGGGGACGCCGCCTCTTTCCTCGGAACCGGCGGGGTCGTCGTCGAGGTCGAGAACGGCCTGCTCGAAGCCGCCGAGTTCGAGGTCCGGCTGACCACGGAGGCGGGCGAGCGCGTCATGCGCGGCATCGCGCGCGGTGGAGCTCGCCTGGTCGGGACGCTCTCCGACGGCCGCCCCTTCGCGGTGACCAGCCCGGACGTGCTGGAAGTCGAGCGCCGCGGCGAGTCGCTGCGCATCGAGCGCGGCACGGACGTCGAGGTCTCGATCTTCCCGGCGGACGAGGGGGCCGAGGACGATCGAGCCGGCGACGCCCTGGTCGTCGCGCGCGCAGCTCGCATCGAGGACCTGGACCTCGATGCACTCACGCTGCGCGCCGAGGGAGACGCCTACTACCGCGACGAGGAGTACGAGGCGCGCGGCGAGCGCATCGAAGCGCGCGGCAAGGGTCTGTTCGAGATCTGGGCGGAAGAGGAAGGCCTGGCCAGCTTCACCTCGCCCTTCGGGTCCGCGAAGGCGCGTCACGTGCGCTCCAGCGGCTCGAGCGTGCACGCCGAAGGCGACGTGCGCGCGGAGGTCACGAGTCTGCCGGACCAGTTCGCCGAGCTCGGTCCCGACGGAGTCGCGTTCGACGGATACCGCCTGGACTGCGACGAGCTCGACGTCACGCACCGCGAAGCCCTGCTCGACGACGGCACCAAGGAACGCACGTTCGACCTGGTCGCGCGCGGCGGCGTCGAGTCCACGCTGCTGGCGGACGGAACGGAGCGAGAGGAGAACAGCGGGCTCTCGCGCCTCCATCTGCGGCGCGCGGACGAGCTGCGCGTCATCCGGCTCGATCACCTGATGGGCGAGGGCGACTCGGCCCTGGTCACCGGTTCGGAGACGCGGCTGGCCGCCCACGGAGACGTGGAGACCAACGTGACCTTCCGCGACGCGCCGGCCCAGGACGCCGCGTTCGTGGGACCCCGGGCGGAGCGCATTCGCGACCTCACGATCCTGTGCGACCACCTCTCGGTCGATCAGCTCGTCGCCGAGGAGGGAGCCACGGAGCCCGAGATCACCGTGCTCGCCGAGAGCAACGTCCGCTTCGCGAGTACCAGCCAGGTGGACTTCCGCGGAACCAGTCACAGCCTGCGCATCGATCCTGACCGGCACGCGCACCTCGTCGCTCCGAAGGACGGCGTCGTGACGCTCGAGGGCGTCCTGCCGACGCAGCGGCTCCCGTTCGAGTTGCGCGCACGCTCGATCGACTTCACGCCGGAACGGATCGACGCCGAGAGCCCGGTCATCGACGTGACGAAGCGCTCCCCGGCCGAGCGCGGCCCGGACGAGCCCAGGGAGATCCTCTACCAGGCGCGCGGCGACACGCTCGTGGCCACGGAACAGTCGCTCGAGCTCTTCGGCAACGCGCGGCTGAAGGGGCGCACGCAGGACGACGTCCCGTGGAGCCTGGACGCGAAGCGCGTCGTGCTCGAAGCCCGTCCCGGTCGCAAGGCGGGCGAGGCTCCGGAGCTCACGCGGATCAACGCAACGGGCGGCGTCCACTTCCAGCTCGGCCCGGACCTGCGCGCCTACGCGGAAGCGCTGTTCGGGGTGCGCCCCACCGGGGTGCTGCGCCTGACCGGGAGCCCCGCGGTCGTCGAGTCGCCGACCATCGGCCGCTTCGAGGCCGAGTGGATGGACTTCGACCCGAACCTGCGCATCATCCTGGAAGCGGGAAAGGGCAGCCTGCGCGGCCTGCCCGAGCAGCCGGCCGAGGGGAACGGCGGCCCCTCCGGACCTGGCGGGCAGGACGAGGAACAGGTGGCGATCGACTGGGAGCTCGACTGGGAGTCCCTCGCGACGCTGGTGGAGGGCGACTCCTACATCTTCGGCGTGCAGCTCCCCGTGATCCGCTCGGAAGGTCTCCGGTCCCAGATGTCGGCCAGCTGGGCCGTGCTGTGGGTCGACCGCGACTACTTTCGCGACATGAGCTCCGAGGAGCGCGCCGCGTTCCAGCGCCGCCAGAAGGAGGAGATGCGCCGCCGCGGCCTGGGACCGATCCTCGAGCTCTTCAACCTGCTGGAGCGCAGCAACATCGCGGGGCTCGTACGGGAGATCTACTTCGAGGGTCCCGTGCAGATCCTCAAGGAGGACGTGCAGGTCGGACGGTTCGACGCGGTCTACTTCGACCTGGTGTCCGGTCACGGCTGGTTGTCGAACGCCACCGTCACCGTCCTCGGAAAGCTGCTCGGTCAGGACTTCGAGCAGATGCAGATCCGGGCGAAGTGGCTGCGTCAGTCGGCGGACGGCTCGCTGCGCGCCGACGACGCGACCCTCTCCGCCTGCCCCTACGAGGACCGGCACGTCGAGATCACGACGGGCGACCTGCAGCTCAACCCGCTCTCGGAGGACCCGACCGACGGCTACGAGATCGCGCTCCGCGACAACCGCATCGGTCTGTACGGCCTGCCCGACATTCCGCTGCCGCCGCTGACCATCGACACCGACGAGGACCTCAACCCGCAGTTCCCCAACGTGTTCTTCGGGGACACGGCGCGCTTCGGGAGTCTGCTGGGTCTCGCGGTCGGCGGATCGGCCCGCCAGGTGGGCGGCTGGTTCGACAGCCTCTTCCAGTGGCTGCTCGGCACGGACGAGGACGAAGACGAGGAGGCCGAGACCGCAGAAGGCGCGGTGGAACCGGGGGAGGACGCTCCGCAGGAGGACGGCGACGAGACCGCGCCGAGGAAGAAGAAGAAGAAGCGCAAGAGCAACGCGCGCTGGGACCTGGACGCGAGCTACCTGGGCTCGCGCGGTGCCCTGGTCGACATCGGCTTCGACACGCGGCGCAGCAGCGACGCCTACTGGTTCGACTTCCTCACCGGCATCGCGCTCGACAACGGAGAGGACCGCGGCTTCGTCCGCGTGGAGGAGACCGAGCGCGACAACCCGCGCTTCTGGATCCGCTCCCACGGCCTGTTCAAGCGCGGCAAGCAGCGCGTGCTGCTGGCCTACAGCGACCAGAGCGACGCGGCGGTGCAGTCGGAGTTCTTCGAGCGCGACTTCGTCGACTTCGAGGAGTTCGAGACCTACCTGCAGTGGAAGCGGCTGGACGGCCACAACTTCCAGCAGGTGACCGTCAAGACGCGCGTCGACGAGTTCCGGGCGGACGTGGAGGAGCTCCCGGCCGGCAACTGGTTCAGCGGACGCGCCCCGATCGCGCAGCTCGGCGACGTGTCCATCCTGCACACCGGGGACTTCGCCGCCGGCTACCTGCGCCGGCGGACGCCCTCGAACTACGACACGGACGGGGATGGGATCGCGGATGGGCCCGTCACGAGTCCCTTTCGGGGCAACGGCACGTTCGACGATCCGTTCGATCCGATCGGTGCGCAGGAGGTCCTGCGCGCGGACCTGAGCCAGACGCTGGAGGCTCCGATCGACCTCGGGGCCATGGGGCTCCGTCTGGTTCCGTTCGTGACGGCGCGCGGCACCGGCTGGAGCGACGCCGCGGACCAGGACGAGGCGACCCGCGCCTACGCCGAGGCCGGCGCGCGGCTGTCCACGGTGTTCTGGAAGCGCACGCAGGGCGATCGCCTGCACCAGATCGTCCCGCACCTCGCGGTCCGCACCGAGCTCGCGTCGGAGCTCGACGGCAACCCGAACGTCTTCGACGACAC
>CAZDYS010000126.1:0-4066 GCA_964509445.1 uncultured Planctomycetaceae bacterium | reverse complement strand
TGGAGGAGAGCGAGTTCGTGTACTCGTTGTTCTCCCTGGGCACGCGCTTCGGACAGCGGCTCGGACTGCAGATCAGTCACCACTACGGGCGCGACGAGGACCTGGCGAAGCTCTTCGACGCCGCGACCGTGGCGGCCTTCTATCGCTGGAACCAGAAGTGGGAGATCGAGGGACGCCAGACGCTGTCCCTGCTCGCGGACCAGCGGCTGGGCACGAACTTCCTGCTGCGCCGCTACGGCCACGACCTCGTCTTCGAGATCGAGACCGTGTTCCGCGAGGGCGAGGGAAGCTCGATCAACTTCAACCTGAGCCCGCTGCTCGGCTTCAACCCCGGCCGGATCGGGTACATCCGCTGGTAGGTCCCCCTGCCGGCGTTCGCCGCGAGATCGTCCTCGGTCCTCGCCTCGTCGGCCTGCGCCGAGACGTTAGGCTAGGTCCGTGCTCTCGATCCTGAACCTCGGACTGCCGGAGATGGCCATGATCGCCGGAATCGCGGTGATCGTCTTCGGGCGTCGTCTCCCGGAGGTCGCCGCGCAGGCGTACCGGCAGATCGTGCGGCTGCGGCAGTCGCTCGAGACGCTGCGGCGGGAGACGGGCATCGATCGGGAGATGCGCAACATCGAGCACGAGGTCCGCGACGCCGCCATGCGCGCGCGCGTTCCGGAGCCGATGCTCCCTCCGACCGGCTCCCACGTCGCCTGGGATCGCGAGAGCGAACGCGAGGACCTCGCGGACACCGAGGACGAGGCCTCGGAAGAGAGCGCTCCCGCGGAGGACGTCCCGCCGCCCTCGCTCGAGGACCGGCGCGAGTCCGGCTGAGCTACTCCTCGTTGGACAGGTAGCCGAGGTCCTGCAGACGCTCGCGCACCTCGGGAGCGAGATCGGCCGCGTCCGGCGTGCTCTCGAGCGCGCGGGTCAGGAACGTCTCGCGCTGGGAGCGGGCGAACTCCCGCATGCGCTGCGCTCGTTCCTGCTCCGAGCCGGCCAGGTCGTTCTCCTCCCCGGGGTCGGACGCCAGGTCGAAGAGCTCGATGCGGTCGAGGTCGACGTTCCAGATCGCCTTCCAGGAGCCTTCCCGGACGACCACGTTCTCGTCGCCGCGCTCCTCCTTCCAGGGCGTGTAGAGCTTCTTCAGGTTCAGGCGATAGGACACGACCCGCATCTGGTTGGCGAGCGGCGCGGTCGGATCGTCCAGGAGCGGGAGGAGGCTGTGCCCGACGCTGTTCCGCGGAACCTCGAGACCGACGGCGTCGAGCACCGTCGGAAGCAGGTCGACCAGCGACACCGGCGCCTCCACGCGCGTACCGGCGTGAGCGCCGCGGGGGAAGTGCACCACGAACGGGACGCGGACGAGCTCCTCGTAGAGCGACTGGTCGTGTTCGAAGCCGCCGTGCTCGCCCAGCTCCTCACCGTGGTCGGAGAGGACGATGAACAGCGTGTTGTCCCAGACGCCGTCCTTCTTGAGCTCCTCGACGACGCGGCGGATGTACTCGTCGGCGTGGTGTACCTCGCCGTCGTAGAGCGCCTCGATCTCGCTCTGGAGCGCGCGCATCTCCGCCAGGAGCTCGGTCTGCTCGATCGAGTTGTCGGGCTTCGTCCCGTCGAAGCGCCGCACGTTGTTCTGGCGCGTGAGCTTGCGGTAGCGGCGCTGCAGGTCCTCGACCTCCTTCCGACGATCCGAGCTGACCTCCCCGTAGAGACTCAGGAGACGCTCGGGCGGGTCGTAGGGGTCGTGCGGAACCGCGTTGTGCAGGTAGAGGTAGAACGGCGGGTCCGGATCCGCGTCCAGCCAGTCGCGCACGTGGTTGAAGCCGACCTCGTCGGTGGACTGGATACAGAGGTCGAAGTCGCGCTCCAGTCCGCTGAGCGGACCGGCGTAGGGGTTGTGGTAGATCGAACCGGTCGAGTAGCCGGCGCGCTTGAGGTGCGTCGCGAGCGTCGGGACGCCCTCTGGGAGTCGGCGCGAGTC
Organism: uncultured Planctomycetaceae bacterium; assembly: GCA_964509445.1. Taxonomy (GTDB): domain Bacteria; phylum Planctomycetota; class UBA1135; order UBA1135; genus CAZDYS01. The sequence goes on along the minus strand of CAZDYS010000126.1, from coordinate 2,097 downwards.
CGTCGAGACGCCGTGCTCCGGAAGGAAGGTCGAGGTCATCATCGACACGACCGAGGGCAGCGTCCAAGGCGCCGGTGAGCTCGCGTCCTCGAACACCACGCACTCGGTGCGGGCGAGCTCGTCGAGGAACGGCGTCGTCGGGTGCTCGTAGCCGTAGACCCCCATGCGATCCGCGCGCAGCGTGTCGATCAGGAAGATCACGACGTTCGGCGCGCTCGACTCGGAGGACGCCTCTCCACCGCAGCCCGCGGTCAGGGCCACCGCCAGGAGCCAGGGGGCCGTCGTTCTCGTCAGGCTGTTCATCGGACCGATGCGATGCGTCCGACGCGAGGGTTCGAGCCTCGCACACCGCGGACCGCGTCGGCCCGCAGCTTACCGCGCGCCCGTCAGGCGGCCTCGCCCTCGCCGGGGATCTCGATGTCGAGCGTGAAGTCGTCGTCGAATCCGCCCTCGCCGCCGCCCAGGAGGTTCCCGGTGTCGTCGACCTCGTCGAGTACGCCGCCGAGATCGAGGTTCACGGCCTGGTCCGCGTCGTCGAACAGGCTCGCCCAGGAGTCGTCCTCCTGACCTCCGCCCGCCTCGAGATCGGCCAGGGGAGCGGTCGTCGTCTGTGCGGCGGGGAAGTGCTCGTCGATGAAACGACGGTTCCCGACGACGGAGCCGACGACCGGGAGAATCCGTCCGCTGTCCCCGCCTCCGAGGACCTCGAGGACCTCCGTCGGAACCACACCGGGCATCGCGACGGTCACCAGGTCTCCGAAGCGGTCGAGCGGCACGAGGCCGTACTGGCGCAGGAAGTCGGGGTCGAAGCCCTGACGAGCCTCCTCACTCGGCGGATAGCACTCCACCGGGAGGTAGGGGATGTGGAAGAGATCCGAGCAGACCCGACTGAGCTCCCAATCGGAGACGAAGCCTTCGGTGACCAGGATCTCCGGCAACAGAGCGCCGGTGGTCTGGCACTGCTGGAGCACGTGCTGAACAGTCTCTCGATCGACCAGTCCCTTGTCGGTCAGGTGGTCGGTGAGGCGGCGGTAGTCGAGGTGCTGAGCTTTCACGAGGAGAGTTAGGGGGAGAAGGCCGCGTCGGGGGGAACGCGTGACTGCCCCTATCGGTCCGAACGGCGACCGGACTGCACCCAACCCGGAGAGGAAAACCTTTCCGCGGTCCCGCGGGAGGCCCCGCGCGACCGGTGGACGCGCTAGACGTCCAGGTTCGTGGCCATCAGAGCGTGCCGCTCGATGTACTCCCGACGCGATTCGACCCCGGTGCTCATCAGGACCGTGAAGATCTCGTCCGCGCGGAACTCGTCCTCGAGCTTCACCTGCCAGAGGTCGCGTCGCTCGGGATCCATCGTCGACTCCCACAGCTGCTCCGGGTTCATCTCGCCGAGGCCCTTGTAGCGCTGCACGTCGACCTCCGCGCTGGCGGAGCTGCGCACGCCGGAGGCCAGCTCCAGGAGACCGCGCACCTCGGAGGAGTCCTTGCTCGTGCCGAGCTCCCACAAACCGCCGCCGCGGAACTTCACGCCGCGTCCCTCGATCGAGGTGAGCACGCTCTGGAGCTCGTTGCCGCGACTGATCTGACAGGTGAGCACGTGCGCCTCGTCGCGGGTCACCTGACCCTCGGGACCGGTGTGCACCAAGAGGTCGTCTTCCTCGCCGAGGCCCAGGTTCTTCTTCTGGAGCTCGAGGAAGTTCCGCAGCTCGGCGCCGGTCTCGAAGTAGTGGTCGACGCCACCGACCTGCGCCCAGTGGTCCGGGACGCTCTCGCCGTTCCAGGACTGGATGACCTCGGCCGGATCGGCACCGGTCCAGACCGGCAGCATCTGTTCCGCCAGGTCCTCGAGCTGTCGCAGATCGTCGGCCAGCTGACGGAGCTCGGTCTCGGTCCAGCTCTTGCCGTCGGGACGACCGGCATCGTCGAGCTGCACGATCTCGAGACTCCCGAGCCCGTGCTCCACCAGGAACTCGCGGAGCTCGGCGTCGGAGGACAGGTAGCGCTCGATCTTCTTCGTCTTGACCTTGTAGAGCGGCGGCTGCGCGATGAAGAGGCGACCGTTCTCGATCAGCGGACGCATGTGCCGGAAGAAGAACGTCA
>CAZDYS010000125.1:2810-9216 GCA_964509445.1 uncultured Planctomycetaceae bacterium | reverse complement strand
CCCTGCGGAGCCTCGCGCCCGACGGCGTGGGCGTCGACCGAGAGGCGCTCATCCGCCTGCTCGCGCGCGCGCTCGGGGCCCTGGGTCACGACCTCGCCGCCCAGGTCGCGCTGCAGGGGCTGTCGTCGACGAGCTCGCGCGACGTGAGCGAGACGCCGGCGCGCGGCCGCTACCACCTGCGCGAGACCATGCCCGCCTACTACGCCGGCGCGGCCTACGGCGCGATCGACCGGGTCACGCTGCAGGAGGTCGAGGTCCACCTGCTGCTCTCGGAGCACCAAGAGCTGATCAACGGCGCCGACGCGGCCGAGGGCGATCTGCGAGACGTGCTCGAGGCCTTCGCCACGCGCGCCAACGCGGCCGCGCGGATCGGGAACCCGGCGATCCGCCCGATCCTGCGCTTCGAGCCGCGCATCGGCCTGCTCGTGCTCCCGCGCGCGGAGGGGCCGACGCTGCGCTCGCTGATTCGACCCCCCGGGATGGCCGACACCCCCGCCCGCGCCCGCGCGCTCGTCTGCTTCATGCTCGAGGGCCTCGTCGAGGCCCACGCGCGCGGCGTCGTCCACGGCTCGATCCTCCCGAGCCAGGTCGTCTGCGACGCCGCCAGCCGCCCGCTGCTGGGCCCCTTCGGCGCCGAGCAGCTCGCCGGCATCGTCGCCACCCGCACCGGCACGCTCGAGGAGCTCATGTCGATCACGGCGCCCGAGCAGCGCACCGGCGCGCCGGCGACGACCGCGAGCGACGTCTACAGCGTCGCCGCGATCTTTGTCGCGCTCATGACCGGCGCGATCGGGGGCGACCTGCAGCGGCTGCCCGACGGTGAGCGCGCCCGGCTCACGCGCGCGCTCGCGGAGGATCCAGAGCAGCGCCCCTCGGCGGCGGAGCTGCTGCGGGCGCTGCGAGTCCGCGCCCCCGACGCCCGCGAGCTTCGTCCGGATCAGCGGGGGTCGAGCGCGAGCAGCTCGGCGACCTGGGCGCGGATCGAGAACGCCGGGCTCGCCTCCGTCGGCGTCACCATCGACATCGCCGCGTGCTGGTCCGACGAGCTCGTCGACGCGCTGCTCGCCCACGATCACCCGTGGATGCAGCCGGTGCTCGACCGCCGCGGGCGCGAGCTGGTCCTCGCCGGCTGGCCCGAGGGGACGCGGCGGCTCGACGGCAAGCGCGAGCTCGAGCTGGCGCAGCTCGTGCCGCTGCGCGTGCTCGAGACCCTGCCGGACGAGGTAGAGCGCGCCCTTCGAACGAACATGTCCGCCGAGTCATGGGTGCTGACGCCGGCGAACGAATGGATGCTCGCGCTCGACGAATTGCTTCGTCGCTAGTCGAATCTAGTCGGCGGATTCGGCGCCGGTCTCTTCCGGCTTCTTCGCGCCCGTGATCGTCCGGATCACGCTGGCGGTGAAGCCCTTGAGGAAGGAGATCTGGTCGGGCACCGGGAACGCCGGGTGGTTCTCGTCGATGCGACCGCTGTTGAGCATCGAGCTGACGCCGTGCAGCGCCGCCCACATGCGGATCGAGGTCATGTCCGGGTCCATGCCCTCGCGCAGCGTCTTCTTCTCCAGGCCCTCGCGGAGCCACGCGCGCACCTCCGTCAGCGGGCGGAGGAACTGCGAGAGCTCATCCGAGCCCATGGTGCTGTAGTCGATCTGCTCGTTCTCGAACATCACCGAGTACAGCCACGGGTGCGTGCGCGCGAACATCACGTAGTTGTCGGCCATCGCGTGCAGGCGCTCGGCCGGATCGGGCAGGCCCTTCGCGGTGTCGATGACCTCGCGCTGAAACTGGAGCGATCCGTAGATCCTGATCTCGCGCAGGATCGCGGCCTTGCTCTCGAAGTGCTGGTACAGCGCGGTGGCGCTGACCCCGAGGCGCGACGCGATGCCGCGCATCGTCAGCCCCTCCTCGCCGAGCTCGCTGCCGATCGCGAGGCTGGTTTTAATGATGGCTTCGCGAAGTCCTGCCCGTTGATTGCGTGACATGCCCGATCACTCGCTTGTTGCTCGAGTTTCTTACCACCTCGCGCGCGGCTTGAATACACCGGATCGGCGCTAAACCTGCGAATACGGCGACGTACAGCGATTTCGCCGCGATAAACGATGATTCGAAACACGCGGCCCGCCGAGGCGGCGGGCTGGATGGCGCGGCGTCGCGTCGCCGCGCGCTCGCGTCGTAACCTGTGCTTCAGTACACAAGCGTGCTGACGACGCTGCGGACGAAACGAACGATGAAGTCCTGCTGGTCGACGATCGGGAAGGCCGGATGGTTCTCGTCGATGCGACCGCTGTTCATCATCGAGCACAGGCCGTGCAGCGCGGCCCAGAGCCGGATAGACTCCATGTCGGGGTCGACGCCCTCGCGCCAGATCTTCTTCTCGACGCCCTCCTTGATCCAGGAGCGGAACGTCGTCAGCGGTCGAACGATGCGCTCGACCTCCTCCTTGCTCAGGTCGCTCCACTCGACGCCGCGCGTCTCCGTCAGGACCGAGTAGAGCCAGGGGTGCGTGCGGGCGAACACGATGTACCTGTGCGACATCGTCTCGATCCGCTCCCGCGGGCCCTCGATGCCGGCGCAGGTGTCGAAGACCTCCGAGTGCAGCAGGGTCGAGCAGTACATCCGGATCTCACGCAGGATCGCGGCCTTGCTCTCGAAGTGCTGATACAGCGCCGTCGCGCTCACGCCGAGGCGGCCGGCGATGCCGCGCATGGTCAGCCCGTCTTCACCAAGCTCGCTGCCGATCGCGATGCTCGCGTCCACAATGGCTTTACGGAGTCCTTCGCGCTGATTGCGTGACATTCCTCATAATTACCATTTCCGCCCACCCCCCGGACAGACGAAGAACACGAGCACACACGGTGGGTAACGCCGTAATCGTCCCTGCTATGACCCCATCTGCGCCGCAATTTTCTCGGTAACATCTTGAAAAAACTCATTTTTTACCCAGGATTCTGCGACGACATGTCGCACAATGTGATGCAGCTCTCGCGCGATTTTGGCGGGATCGCGTCCGGGAGGGAACGAAAAACCCACGCTCTTGTTCAGGCGTCCAGGGAGTCAGACGCGCGCGGTGACTCCGCCCTGCTTTCGCGCTAGAAGCCCGCTCGCATGCCTGCCCTGACCCGTGAGTTGGAGTTCTCCGTCGACCTTGCCCGCCAGTGCGGCGTGATCGCGGTCGAGATACAGCGGGGCGGCGCCTCGACCCTCGACGCCCGCGAGAAGTCCCACAACCAAGGGCTGGTCACGCGCGCGGATATGGAGATCAACCAGCGCATCGTCGCCGCGCTCAGCGAGGTCTTCCCCAACGACGCGATCATCGCCGAGGAGACAGCAGAGGAGATCACGAGCGGAAACCTCCACCGCCAGACGCGCCGTTGCTGGTACATCGACCCGGTCGACGGGACCCGGGAGTTCGCCAACGGGGACGACACCTGGGCGATCCACATCGGCCTCTGCATCGACGGCCGCCCGGTGCTCGGCGTCGTCCACGAGCCCGCGCAGGACCGCGTCAACTGGGGCGTGCTCGATCCCGAGACCGGCGCCTCGCTCGCCGCCCGCTACCAGATCGGTGACGGCCCCTCGCGACCGCTCACGCCGACGAGCCGAGGAACGCACGAGCTCCGCCTTGTGAGCAGCAAGAGCCACAGCTCGCCGCGGACCCTCGAGATCATGCGCGTGCTCGGCATCGCGCCCGAGGACAACCTCCGCGTCGGCTCTGTCGGCGTCAAGGTCTCGGCGATCGCCCGCGGCGACGCTGAGGCCTACGTCCACCCCAAGACGGGCACGAAGCTCTGGGACAGCTGCGCGCCGCATGCCGTGCTGGCAGCCGCCGGCGGCACGATGACCGATGTCACCGGCCGTCCGCTCGACTACCTCGGCTCGAGCCTCGTCAACACCCGCGGCTTGCTCGCCACCCACGGACCCCACCACGACGCGATCCTGCAGCGCCTCAAGCCGCTCAACGACCAGTGGTTTCCTGAGCCCTAGCGGTTCGCCAGCATCAGGCCGTTGCTTACTGCCCGGGGGCCTTCCGCCTTCCGGGCGTATTCGAGAAGCAAGACGCAACCAACCAACGCAAAACGGCCAGCTCCAGAGGAGCTGACCGTTTCTCAATGACGCCGCCCGAAGGTGGGCTAGCTCTTCTTCTTCTTGATCCCGTAGCGGCGACGGAACCGGTCCATGCGGCCCTCGGTGTCGACCTCGCGCGCCTTGCCCGTCCAGAACGGGTGGCTGTAGGACGAGATCTCGAGACGAACTGTCGGGAGCTCCTCACCTTCCCACTGAGCCGTGGAAGAGGTGCGGATCGCCGAGTAGGTCACCCACTGGTCGCCCGTCGCCGAATCGACGAACAGGACCCTGCGGTAATTGGGATGGATACCTCCGCGCATCGTCGCTCTCCTTACCAGCTCGACTTGGTGACGCCGGGCAGCTCGCCGCGGAGCGCCAGCTCGCGCAGCGCGATGCGGCTGAGGCCGAACTTGCGGTAGACGGCCTTGGAGCGGCCGGTGAGCACGCAGCGGCGGGTCTTCCGCGCCGGGCAGGAGTTTCGCGGCAGCTTCGAGAGCTTCGCGGACACCTCGAGCTTCTCGTCGATGTCGAGCTCGGGATCCTTGAGCTTCTCGCGCAGCGCAGCGCGGCGCTCCGCGTATTTGTTGATCATCTTGTCGCGCTTTTGATCGCGCAGGACTTGGGACAGCTTGGCCATGTTGGTTCCTGAAGTACAGCCCGAACCAGCCGGGCTGGCGTCATTGGAGGCGGGACGTTACTGTGGCGAAGACTCGAGCGCAAGCCCGGAATCATTGATTTTTAGGCGCTTTCGCGGGTTTTGGCTCACGTCAGGCCACACAGGCTGCGGAGATCGTAGACCTCGCCGACTGTCAGAGCCCGGTACTCGCCGTCAGCGAGCCCGTCGGCCGTCAGCCCGCCGATTGCGACCCGGATGAGCTTGAGCACGGGGTGGTCGATCGCCTCCCCCATCCGGCGAATCTGCCGGTAGAGACCCTGGCGGATGGTCAGCTGGACCCAGGTGTTCGACTCGGTCTCGCGGACCACGCTGACCTCGACCGCGGGCTTCGTGATCGTGCCGTCCTCGAGGGTCACCCCTCGGCCCAGCGCCTCGAGCGCCGCCAGCGAGAGCTTGCCCTGGAACTTCACGTGATAGGTCTTCGGGACCTCGTGGCGCGGGTGCGTGAGCGCGGCCGACAGCTCGCCGTCGTTGGTCATGATGAGCACGCCGCGGGTGTGATAATCGAGCCGCCCGACCGGGTAGATCCGCTCTGGAACCCCCCGCAGAAGCGACAGGACTGTCGCGCGATCTCGCTCGTCCTTGACGCCCTCGGCCGAGCACACGACGCCATCGGGCTTGTTGAGCACGAAGTAGACCTTGCGCTCGACGCTGACCGGCTTCCCGTGGACGGTGATGCGGTCGTGGACCGGGTGAACACGCGTCCCCAGCTCGGTAACGACGCGGCCGTTTACGCACACGTGGCCATCGAGCATGAGCTGCTCGGCCTTGCGACGCGACGCGACGCCGGCCGCGGCCAGCACTTTTTGAAGTCGTACGTTGCCGTCATCCGCGCCCGGCGCCGGCTGGCTCGCCACCGAGCTCGGCCCCCGTCGACGCGCGGGCGTCCGCTTGCGCGGCTTCGCCCCGCCACCGCGACCGCCGCCGCCTGCACCGCTACGACCGCCGCCGCCACGCTTCGCCGGCTTTCGCTTCTTGGGTTTGCGCGTCATGTCGGCTCCTCGGCGAGTTCCTCGTCCTCGTCCTCGGACTCGACTTCGGCGGCCTCGGACTCGTCCTCGTCGTCCTCATCTTCCTGATCGACTTCGGCCGACTCTTCCGCGGCGGACTCGACCTCGGAACCGTCCTCTTCCTCGGCGGACTCGATTTCGTCCTCTTCCTCATCAAGATCGTCGGACTCGGCCTCGTCGACTTCGGCGGACTCTTCCTCGTCCTCGTCGATGGCGTCTTCTTCTTCGGTCAACTCGGAATCGGCGGACTCGTCCTCGTCGATGGCGTCTTCTTCTTCGGTCAACTCGGAATCGGCGGACTCGGAATCGGAGTCGTCATCTTCCTCGGCGGACTCGATCTCGTCCTCTACCTCGTCGGACTCGGCCTCTTCTTCCTCGTCCTCGTCGATGGCGTCTTCTTCTTCGGTCAACTCGGAATCGGCGGACTCGGAATCGGAGTCGTCATCTTCCTCGGCGGACTCGATCTCGTCCTCTACCTCGTCGGACTCGGCCTCTTCTTCCTCGGCCGACTCGTCCTCCTCGACTTCGACGGACTCTTCCTCGACGGACTCGACGAACTCTTCGTCGTCCTCCTCGACTTCGGCGGACTCTGCCTCGTCCTCGTCGACTTCGGCGGACTCTTCCTCGGACTCCTCGTCGACGTCAGCGGACTCTTCCT
>CAZDYS010000125.1:0-2710 GCA_964509445.1 uncultured Planctomycetaceae bacterium | reverse complement strand
TCGACTTCGGCGGACTCTTCCTCGGACTCCTCGTCGACGTCAGCGGACTCTTCCTCGTCGGACTCCTCGTCCTCCTCATCGACTTCGGCCGACGCGGCCTCATCGACTTCGGCCGACTCGTCCTCATCGACCTCCGTCGACTCGGCCTCAGCTTCGTCTGCGTCGCCGGGCTCGCCGTCAGCGGCCTCGGTCTCATCCTCCCCGACGTCACCGGACTCGGGCTCGGCCTCCCCTTCGTCGGTCGCAGCGTCGCCGGGCTCGCCGTCGGCGGCCTCGGTCTCATCCTCCCCGACGTCACCGGACTCGGACTCGGCCTCTCCTTCGTCAGTCTCAGCTTCACCGGCCTCGGTCTCGCCGGGCTCGCCTTCGGCCCCCTCCGCTTCGCCCGCTTCCGTCTCCACCCTCTCGGAGGCTTCTCCCTCCGTCGCCTCGGCGGCCTCGGTCGCGTCCTCGCCCACCTCCGTCTGCTCGCCAGTCGCGCTCTCTCCGGCGGCTTCGGCAGCCTCCTTGTCCCCGCCGAATTGCAGCACCTCCTGCCCGAGCGCCTCGGCCTCAGACTCGCCGAGCTTCGTGCGCAGCGTCGCCTTGGTCTCGTCCGAGAGCTCTTGGAAATCGCGCAGGGTCGGCAGGTCGCGCAGCGACTGCAGGTTGAAGAACTCGAGGAACTTGATGGTCGTGCCGTACAGCAGCGGACGCCCCGGCTCCTCCTTCTTGCCCACGATCTGGATCAGCTCGCGCTCGAGCAGGATCTTGAGCACCGCGCCGCTGTCGACGCCGCGCACGTCATCGACCTCAGGGCGCGTCACGGGCTGGCGGTAGGCGACGATCGCCAGGGTCTCGAGCTGCGTACGGCTGAGCCGCGCGGGCTTGGCCTGAAGCAGCTTCTGAACCCACTGCGCGTTGTCTGGGTGCGTGCCGAGCTGGAAGCCGCCGGCGACCTGCCGCAGCACGATCCCCTGCGGATCCATGTCGATCTGCAGCTGCTTGAGCGCGAGCTGGATCTGATCCTTCGACGGGTCGTGGAGGATCTTGCGCAGGTTCTTGACCGTCAGCGGCTTGCTCGCGGCGAACAGCAAGCTCTGGATGATCGACATCAGCCGCGGTGAGGCCTCACCTTGGACATCCCGAAGATCGTCGTCGGCGTCCATCGGCAGCTCGGTCGCCAGGGAGACGCCCACGCTCTCGGCCCGCGCGTCTGCCTCCTCCGCGAGGTTCTTCTCGGGCTCGGCTTCGCCCTCCGCCGCGTCCTCGGTCTCGGGCTGTTCCTCAGACCCTCCCTCGGACTCGCTCGCGTCCTCCTCGGTAGCCTCGGCCGCGTCCTCCTCCGGCCCGTCCTCGACTTCTTCGGCCTCGCCTGCCTCGGCGGCGCCGGTCTCGTCACCGTTCGCGTCCGCCGTCTCTGGAGGCTCGCTCTCTGCGGACTCGGCGTCGGTGGCGTCCTCCGCCGCCTCGAGGTCGTCGGCTCTGACGTCCTCGTCGGCCTCCGCCTCCGCCTCTGCGTCGCCTGCTTCCTCAGGGTCGTCTGCGCTGGCGTCCTCTTCAGCCTCCGCCTCGCCCGCCTCCTCAGTGGCGTCCGCCTCCGCCTTCGCGTCTGCGTCGCCCGCTTCCTCAGGATCGTCTGCGCTGGCGTCCGCTTCCGCGTCCGCGTCGCTCGCGGGCTCCTCCGTCGCCTCCGCCTCGACGTCCGCCTCGGCCTCTCCTTCGGCGGCCTCGGTCGGCGTGTTCGCGGCGTCCTCGCCGAGCGCCCCCACCAGGTCGTGTAAGCCCTCGGTCTCATCCGCCCCGGCGAGACCACCGACAAGATCATCGAGCGAGGCGCCTTCGGCTCCCTCGGGCGCGTCGGACTCTGGCGGCGCGGCGTCCTCGGGTGCCGGCGCGTCTTCGCGCTCCGCCCCCTTCGCGCCCGAGCCTGTGAGTCGCGGAGGTGGACGGCGCTTCTTCGTCCGACGCTGCGCCGCTTTACGCTTTCGCTTGGCCCTGCCCATCAATCCGATCCTTCGAAGGACGGAACGTCTACCACGTTCGCTGGGGCCGCGTCCGCCTCGGCCGGGTCTTCGTTGACCTCGGCTGCGACGGCTCCCTCGGCTCCCTCGGCTCCCTCGCGGGCTTCGCCCAGCGCGCCATCAGCGGGTCCTTCCTCATCCGGATCGGGATCTTGTGGGCTGTCCACGGAACTCGGGACGGGCTCGGTCGCCTCGGCTTCCGTTGGGGCGGCGCCTAGCGCTGTCCATGATTGTTCGCCGGGAGCGACCTCGGGGGCCGCGGGCTCCGGCACAGCGGCGTCGACGTCCCCGCGCTCTGCGGGAACTGCCACATATGGTTCGTCGGAGACCGTCTCGACGTCCCCGAGTTCCTCTGCGGCTGCGTCGACCTCCTCGACCGCTTCAGGAGCGACCTCGACCTCTCCGCGGTCCTCGAGAGCCGCCCCGACGTCATCGGGAGTCGCTTCGAGGTCACCTCGTTCGGCAGTCGCGGCCCCGAGTTCCTCGCTAGCCGCCTCTAGGCCACCTTGTTCGGCAGTCGCTGCCCCGAGTTCCTCGAGAGCCGCCTCGACTTCAACAGGTGTCTCGGTCGCTGCCTCAATGTCTTCGGGCTCCCCGGGAGCCGCCGCGACATCGCCGACTTCCTCGACAGCCTCGGCATCCACGGGGACTGCCTCAACCTCGGTGTCGGGAGCCGCCTCGACCTCAGCCGCTGCCTCGGTGTCGGG
>CAZDYS010000124.1:0-9286 GCA_964509445.1 uncultured Planctomycetaceae bacterium | reverse complement strand
CTCCCCCAGGTCCCCCATGTCCGCTCTCGCCCCCCTCCTCCTGGTGGCGGCTCCGGCTCTCGTGCCGGCGCCCGCAGCCCCGCAGCGAACACAGCTCACTCCGGGCTCCGCCTTCCTCAACGTGAAACGCTTCGGCGCCGTCGGAGACGGCGTGCGCGACGACACGCTCGCCTTCCGCCGCGCGCTGCGTGCGGCCCAGCGCGGCGCGACGCCCGGCAGCTGTGCCCCCGGCGGCACCGTGCTGATCCCGCGCGGGGACTACGTGCTCAGCGGCAGCCTGGAGATCGAGAACGTGCGCGGCCTCCGCCTGATCGGAGCTGGCGCGGGCGCCACGACCCTCCTCTGGCGGGGTGGCTCCCAGCCCGCGCCGCGCGGCGCGCTGCAGCTCCCGGACGTGGCGCTGTTCGACCTGGTCGGGGCACGCGAGTGCCTGTTCGAGGGCTTCCGCATCTTCAACGAGGGCACGGGCCTGCGCTCCGCCTTCGAGGTCTCCACGACCCCGACGGAGCTTTGCCAGTCGGTCGGGAACGAGTGGAGTCAGGTCCACATCGACGGCGGTCCCACGGGGATCCCGTTCGGCATGCGCTTCCTCGCGGAGACGAACGCCCAGGACCCGGCGCTCCAGAACGCCTTCCACGTCCTGCGTTCGGTCGAGGTGCGCGGCTACCTGGACGCGGGCTTCAGCCTGGAGCACGTGTCGGTCCGCAACCTCGAGTTCTACGGCTGCCGCTTCCACGGCGAGGACCGCGGACTCTCCGGCCTCACGACGAACCGCGGCACGATCAACGGTCAGACGAACTTCGGCGGGTCGTTCCGCTGGTACGGAGGTGGCGGCGGACACAACGTGGCGACCGACTTCGAGCTGGGAGACGTGACCGACACGATCCTGATCTCCGGCGGCGCCTTCCAGGGGTCCGCGCGCTTCCTGCACTCCGGAGGCCCGAGTGGCAACCAGTGGCCGATCCTGATCGAGGGCAACGCGTGGTTCGACGACGGACTCGGCACGCACCCGACCTGCCCCTGGCCCGTCGAGGAGCAGATGCGGGTGGTGAACTTCCAGTTCCGCGGACCGATCACGATGACGGGGAACCAGTTCGGCGTCCCGCCCGACCCGATCCGAGGCCCGCAGGTCGCCAAGCCGGCCGAGATCATCTGGAACCCGGGCAACAACTTCGGCCAGTTCCTGTTCGAGGGGAACTACATCGCGACCTCGAAGGAGAACCCGTTCAAGGGCGTGACCGCGAGTGGCTCCTCCATCGGCATCTACCCCACGACGATGCGCGACAACCTCGTCGAGGCCGAGGACTTCGGGAGCTCCATGGTGGTCCCGCTCGAGGTGCACGTGACCCGGCTCAGCGGCTCCTCCACCCCGACCGTCGGCTGGCTGCACACGAACCGCCGCCTGTTCCAGTCCGGCGGCGGCGGTCCCGTGACCGCGCTCCTGCACGGGAACGTCGGGCAGGAGATCGTGATCCAGGGCACCGACGGCGGCCGGACCTTCGTGCACGGCCCGTCGCTCCAGCTCGAGGACAGCGTCGACCTGACCCTCACCGACGGCGACACCGTCACGCTGGCGATGTTCACGTCCGGCGTCTGGACCGAGATCGCACGCTCCCTGCGGTAGGGGCCCTGCCATGGTCGCACGCGCTCTCCCCGCGATGCGGGCGGTCCTCCTGCTCGGGGGCCTTCTCGCCTGTGCATCGGCCCCGCCCTTCGAGGGCGTCGGGCCCGTCCCGTCGGGGCTCGAGCCGGACCGGACCTGGGAGCTCCTGGGCCCCGGCGACGTGCTGCGCGTGGCGGTCTTCGGACACCCCGAGCTCTCGACGCGCGCGGACGGGAGCCGGATCGACCCGGAGGGCAACCTGCACCTCCCGCTCACGGGACCGGTGGCCGTCGCCGGGCTCCGGATGACCGAGGCGAGCAAGACGATCGCCGCCGCCGCGGGGGCCTTCGTCCGCGCGCCGAAGGTCGACCTCTCCGTCGTCTCCTGGGGACCGCGGGACGTGTACCTGATCGGCCAGGTGGACGAGCCCGGCCCCTACGCGCTCGACCGATCGCTCAACGTCTCCCAGGCGCTCTCCCTCGGCGGAAGCCTGCTCCCGGGAGCGGACCGCGAGAACGTCTACCTGCTTCGCCCGGGCGCCGAGGGCTTCCACGTCCACCGGTTCGACGCGACGCGCCCCAGCGCCGACTGGCTCGTCGCGGTCCGTCCGGACGACGTGCTCTTCGTCCCGCGCGGGAGCCACGGCTCCTTCGCCGACGAGGTGCTCCCCTACCTGCAGGGCATCGGCCATCTGACCGGCATCCCGATCGCCTTCGCCCAGCTGGACTGACCGTGGTGGATTCGCACGAGACGGGACGCACGGAGGAGCTGTGGCCGACGCCGGCCCAGCTCTTCGCGTACGCGCGTCGCAGCCCGCTGCTCGTGCTCTTCTTCGGCCTGCTCGGAGCGTGCGCCACGCTCCTCTGGCTGGGTCGCCAGACGCCTCAGTGGAGCGCGCAGACCACGCTCCTCGTGCGTCGACCGGAGGCCCCCCAGGACGCCGCCGCGGCGCCGCTGCACGCGATGGCCCAGGAGGTCGACGTCGCGAGCGAGGTCGCGATCCTCTCCTCGCGCGAACCCGCGGCCCAGACCGTCCGGGGACCCACCCAGCTCTTCGGTCCCTGGAACGCGGCCCAGCTCGGCCTGACGACCCAGGTGGACGATGCAGGGCTGCAGCCCCTGGCGGCTCTTCGGGAGCGCGTGCTCGGGCTCGAGCGCCGCCCGGGGAGCCTGCGCGCGTACGTCTCGGACGCCGCGCCGAACGCGCCGCGCTCGTTCCGCCTCGAGATGCTGGGCCCGAACACCGTGCGCTACGCGCTCGGCGACTCCGCGACCTGGTCGGCACCGATCTCCTTCCCCCACGACGAGCCGATCGAGATCGCGGGCCTCACCCTGTGGCTGCGACCTCAGGGCGAGGTGGGCGGCAAGGAGTACCTCGTGACGCTGCACGAGGAGCGCGAGGCCGTCCGCAGCCTGATGGAGCGCACGACCATCGGCGAGGTCGACCGCAGCGAGAACGTCGTGCGCGTGACGGTGCGCGACTCGGATCCGCACCGCGCCGCGTCGGTCGCGAACGCGCTGGCCGCCAACTACCTCGCCCATCGTCGGGACCAGGCGCGCGAGCGCGCGCGCTCGCGCCTGGACCAGGTCGAGGGAGAGCTGCGCCGCATCGACACGGAGCTGCGCGAGGCGTTCGAAGAGCTCGTCCTGCTGCGTCGCAGCAGCCCGCTGTCGATCGACTCGGAGACCTCCGCGAAGGCCCTGACCCTGCGCCTCACAAGCCGCGGCGTCGACTACACCGGTGCCCAGCTCGAGCTGACCATGCTGGAGGAGGGCATCGCCGCGCTCGAGAAGGGAGACCTGGAGGCGCTCGCCCGGCTGCGCGACCAGTCGACGGACGAGTTCACACGCACGCTCGTGACGCACGTCTCCGAGCTCTACGCCCAGACCCAGCTGGAGCGTCGCTCCGACAGCGCTCCCTACCGCGCCCTGCTCGAGGGTCGCGAGCTGCGCCTGCGCGAGACGCGGGACCAGCTGCGTGGCCGCGTCGGGCTCCTGGCCGCGACCCAGGCGGCCCTGGAGGAGGACGGGTTCGCGGCGCTCGCGCAGCTCGGCACGGGCGAGGGACAGACCGGATCCCTGGACGCGTCGACCCGGATCGTGCTGGAGACCGCCACGCGACTCGCGACGAAGCGCACCGAGCTCCTGGCCCAGGACTACCTGCCGAACCACCCCGAGGTCCAGGCACTCGAAAGCGCCGTGGAGGAGCACCTCGCCGAGCTCCGGCGCCTCGTCGCGAGCCGGATGCTCCAGCTCCGACGCCAGCTCGACCACGCGGAGGCGATGGTCACGAGCGCGCAGGAGGAGCTCGTCGACCTGCCGCAACGCGACCTCGCAGACCTCGAGGACGCGCTGACGCGCTTCCGCGAGCAGCTGGTGAACAACCTGCGAGGCCTGCGCGACGGACTCCGACGCCAGGTGATCGCGCAGGCCACCGAGCTCGGCTCGCTCGAGAACCAGCTCGGCGAGCTCCCGGAGAGCGAGCGCCAGCAGCTCGGTCCGCGGCAGGTCGTCGAGAACGCCAAGGCGCGCGTGGCCGAACTCCTCGAGACGCGCGACATGGTGAAGATGGTCGAGGCCTTCTTCGAGGACCCCGCGGAGGTCGTGGATCCGGCCACCCCGCCCGCTCGCCGGGACACGCCGCGCACCGGCTTCTCGCTGCTCCTGGGGACCCTGGCGGGGCTGGCCGCGGGCGTGTTCGCCGCACTGCTCAACGACCGCTTCCGCGGGCGCGTACGGACCAGCGAGGAAGTGGAGCAGGAGCTCGGCCTGGCGGTCCTCGGAGTCCTGCCGGCGCTGCGGCTGGACGCGCGGAACCCGCTCAGCGACATGCGCACCGCCTTCGAGGTGAGCGACTCCGGCCCCACCGTCGAGACCTTCCGGCGTCTCCGCGAGAACCTGTTCACGCTGCTCGGCGCTCGACCGGACCTCAAGACCATCGGGATCACCTCCGCGGTCGATGGCGAGGGCAAGACGACCACCACCCTGGGGCTGGCGCTCGCCTGCCGACGCGCGCGCCGCCGTGTCCTGATCGTCTCCGCGCCGTCCACGCGGACGCGCGCCGGTCTGGTCGACGTGCTCGCCGGACGGAGCCGGCCGGAGAAGGCCGTCGTGCCCTCCGGTCTGGGAGGACTCGACCTCCTGTCCGCCGGCGGAACGCTCGCGGCACTCGCGGACGTCAGCGCCGCGCCGCTGGCGGCACGACGCTTCGACGTGCTCGTTCGCGACTACGACCTCGTGCTCGTCGACCTGCCGAGCCTGCAGGGGCATCCCGAGACCCTCGCCCTCGCGCGCCTGCTCTCCTCGCTCCTGATCGTCTGCGAGGCCGGAGGCCCGACGCGCGCCACGGTGCGTTCGATGCTGCGCCTCCTCGACCGCAGCGGGCTCCCGCTCCTGGGCGCCGTCCTCGACCAGGGAGCCCGACGAGGGGTGTCGCTCCCGTTCGCCCGGCGCGTGGCGCGCAGGCGCCGGAGGAGGGCCGCATGAAGTCCTCCCGAGCGACCCGCGTGGCCTACCTGGTCGCGCACCCGATCCAGTATCAAGCCCCGCTGCTGCGTCGGATCGCCGAGACGCCCGAGGTCGAGCTCGAGGTGTTCTTCCTGTCGGACTACACCGCGCGCGACCACGTCGATCCCGGCTTCGGGCGGCGCCTGGACTGGGACGTCCCGCTCCTCGACGGCTACTCGAGTCAGGCGCTGACCGCCGTCGAAGGCGTCCGCGCGCGGCGCCCCTTCGTGCCGGACGTGTGGAGACGTATCGGCGGAGCGCGCTTCGACGCCCTGTGGGTCCACGGCTGGACCCAGGTCACGCAGCTCGCCGCCATGGCCGGAGCCTGGCGGAGCGGCGTCCCGATCCTCGTCCGCGGCGAGTCGAAGCCGGAGCCGCGCGGCCTCTGCAAGCGCACCGTGCTGCGCTCGCTCTTCCGCCGCGTCGCCGGGGCCCTCGCCATCGGCTCCGAGAACCGTGCGTTCTACCGCAGTCACGGCGTCCCGGAGGAGCGCATCCACGCGATGCCCTACGCGGTGGACGTGCCGTTCTTCCGCGACCGGGTGGTCGCCGCGGCGCCGCAGCGCGACCAGCTGCGCACCGAGCTCGGGATCGCCCCCGGCGCACCGGTTCTCCTGTTCGCCTCGAAGCTGATCGAGCGCAAGGCCCCGCTGGAGCTCCTGGAGGCCTACCGGCGCCTGTCGCCGGACGGGGTCCGCGCCCCCGAGGCGCACCTCGTGTTCGTCGGGGACGGTCCCGATCGCACGCTCTTGGAGGCCGCCGTCGCGAAGACCGGCTGGGACACGATCCACCTGGCCGGCTTCCGCAACCAGACCGAGCTCCCCGCCTTCTACGGCCTCGCGGACGCGTTCGTGCTTCCCTCGCGCTACGAGACCTGGGGGCTGGTCCTCAACGAAGCGATGTGTGCGAGCCGCCCGGTGATCACCACCACCGCCGTCGGCGCCGCCGTCGACCTGGTCCAGCCGGGCCGCACCGGGTACGTGTACGAGTCCGGAGACGTGGCCGCCCTCACGCGCTGCCTGCGCGACCTGCTCGAGCGTCCCGATCGCGGCCGCGCGATGGGGCGAGCGGCCGCCGAGCGCATCGCGGACTGGGACCTCTCGAGGAGCCGCGACGGGTTCCTGCGAGCCCTCGAGGAGGTGCGTGCGGCATGAAGCGCATCCTCTTCGTCGGCGACCTCAGGCCGCACACGCGCACGAGCCAGCGTCTGCGCGCGCTCCTCCGCCTCGGGCACCAGGTGCACCCGATCTCGACGCACGACGTCGACTCCCCTCCCCCGGGCAAGGAGCGCCTGCCGCTCCTGCACCGCTTGTGTTACCGGCTCGGACGTCCGCGCGACGCGAACGGCGCCAACGCGGCGCTGCTGGAAGCCGTCCTGGACCGGCCCTTCGACGTCCTGTGGGTGGAGAAGGCCCCCTGCCTGCACGCCTCCACGCTGACCGACCTCGCGAGCCGGCGACCCGAGATCGCGCGCGCGTTCTTCTCCGAGGACGACATGACGCGAGCCAGCAACGGCTCGGCTTGGTTCCGGTCCTCGATCGGCCTGTACGACGTCGTGTTCACGACCAAGTCGCACAACGCAGCGCCGGACGAGCTGCCCGCCCTCGGCGCGCGGGAGGTCGGGCTCGTGTCCAAGACCTACGACCCGCTGGTTCACCGCCCCGTCGCGGTCACGGACGAGGAGCGCCGGCTCCTGGGCGGACCGATCGGCTTCATCGGCACCTTCGAGGAGGCTCGCGCGAGGGCGCTGTTGACCCTGGCGCGCTCTGGGCTCGACGTCCGCGTGTGGGGCAACGGCTGGAGCGACTGGGCGGAACGTCATGCGCGCCTCCACATCGAGGACCGCCCGATCTACGGGGACGCCTACGTGCGCTCCTTGTGCGCGACGGACGTGAACCTCGGCTTCCTCCGCAAGGCGAGTCGTGACGAGCACACGGATCGAAGCGTCGAGATCCCGGCCTGTGGAGCCTTCCTCCTGGCGGAGCGCACCACGGAGCACCAGCGCCTGTTCCGCGAGGGCACCGAGGCCGAGTTCTTCGGGGACTTCCTCGAGCTCTCGGCGAAGGTCCACCGCTACCTCGCGGACCCGGGAGCGCGGCGCGAGGTCGCCCGGGCCGGCCGGCTGCGCTGCGAGTCGGACGACTACTCCCACGACGCGTCCCTGACCGCCATGCTCGCCCGCCTCGACGCCGCTCGTCGAAGGAGGCTGGCCTCGTGAAGACGGTCGTCTCCGTCCTCGGGCGGTTCCACGCGTTCGACCTGGCGCGCGAGCTCCATGCTCAGGAGGCGCTGGAGCACCTGTTCACGTCCTACCCGGGCTCGCACGCCGCGCGCTTCGGCGTCCCAGCCGACCGCGTCACCGCCATGCCCTGGAACGAGGCGCTCAACCGCGGCAGCCAGCGTCTCGAGCGGCGCACCGGCGGTCGGCTCGACCTGCGCGCCTGGCCCTGCGCCGCCCACGACCGGAGCGTCGCGCGCCTCCTGCGCCCCGGTGCCGACGTGTTCGTCGGGTGGTCCGGCTCGACGCTCGCCTCCCTCGCAAGGGCACGGGAGCTCGGGATGCTCGCCTGCGTCGAGCGAGGCAGCACGCACATCCTGCACCAGCGCGACCTCCTGGCGGCGGAGTACGAGCGCTGGGGCCTCGCGGGGCGGCTGCCGGACGCGCGCGTCGTCGAGCGCGAGCTGGCCGAGTACGAGCTGGCGGACCGCATCGTCGTTCCCACCGAACACGTGGCCTCGACCTTCGTCCGCCGCGGCGTCCCGCGCGAGCGGCTGCTCCAGGTCCCCTACGGGGTCTCCCTCGACGCGTTTCGCGCGCCTGCGACTCCGCGCGAGGCGAACTCTCCGTTCGTGCTGATGCACTGCGGGAACGTGAGCCTTCGCAAGGGCTGCCACTACCTCGTCGACGCGTTCTTGCGCCTCCGGCTCCCCGGGGCGCGCCTGGTCTTCGTCGGACCGGTCTCCGAGGAACTCCAGGCGTTCCTCGCGGACCGCCTTCCGCACGCGGGCGGGTCGATCGAGCTCGTGGGACGCGTTCCCCAGGCGGAGCTCGTCCAGCACTACGAGCGCGCCTCCGCCTTCGCGCTCGCCTCCCTCGAGGAGGGGCTCGCGATGGTGCTGCCCCAGGCCATGGCGACCGGGCTCCCGGTGCTCGCCACGCGCGAGAGCGGAGCCGCGGAGCTGATCCGACCCGGCGAGGAGGGCCTCCTCGTCCCCGCCCGCGACGTCGACGCGCTGGCCGACGGGATCGAGCGCCTCTACCGCGACCGCGATGCCTCTCTCGCGATGGGAGCTCGCGCGGCCGCTCGCGTCGCGACCGGCTTCTCCTGGAAGGACTACGGCCGGCGCGTCGC
This sequence comes from uncultured Planctomycetaceae bacterium, assembly GCA_964509445.1. Classification (GTDB taxonomy): domain Bacteria; phylum Planctomycetota; class UBA1135; order UBA1135; genus CAZDYS01. The sequence continues at coordinate 823 of CAZDYS010000124.1, read as the reverse complement.
GGAGGCCTACGCCGGCGCCCTCGATCCCCTCTCCCCCGTGAGGAAGTGCGCATGAAGAACCTGCTCCCCCGCACGGAGTTCCTGCTCCAGGCACTCGTCAAGCGTCGCGACGACTGCCCCCACTGTCACGACACGGACACCAGCGTCGTCGCGCGCAAGCACCTGTTCGTCCGCGTCCGCCACTGCGACGCCTGCGACCTGTACTTCACGGATCCGACCTACGAGGAGAGCGTCTTCGGCCAGCTCTACGACGGGCTCTACGGCGCGGAGGGTTCGACGACCGATCTCCCCGCGCCGGCACGCCTGCGCCAGCTGATGGACACCTCGTTCCGGGGCACGGACAAGGACTGTCACGCACGGCTGCGCGCGCTTCGGGCGCTCTCCCACGGAGACGCGTTCCTCGAGCTCGGTTCCTCCTGGGGCTACCTCCTGCAGCAGGCGAACGAGGAGGGCTTCCGCGCGCGGGGCGTGGAGATCTCCGGACCGCGGCGCCGCTTCGGCATCGACCGACTCGGGCAGGACATCCTGGCCTCGCTCGACGAGGCGCCGGAGGAGCACTTCGACGTGGTCTACTCGGCCCACACGCTCGAGCACTTCACGGACCTGCAAGGCGTACTCCCGCAGCTCGCGCGGCGGCTGCGTCCCGGCACCGGTCTCCTGGCGCTCGAGGTGCCGAACTTCGACCCGGTGCAGCTCGGGTCCTCGGTGCTGCCGACGATCGGCGCGGTCCATCCCCTGGGCTTTCCGAGCGGCTTCTTCCCGAGCAATCTGCCGGCGGCCGGGTTCACCGACGTCCAGCTCTTCGAGAGCTGGCGCGACGTAC
>CAZDYS010000123.1:0-9427 GCA_964509445.1 uncultured Planctomycetaceae bacterium | reverse complement strand
GCAAGTACCCTGTCTTCGCCGCCCCGCCCGCACACTGCTTCTGCACGGCCGCGTAGTACAGCAACTTCGCCACCTCCTCCCGGTGCCTCTGCACCAGGAAGCGCTCGAGGCTCGTCTCGAGCCAGCTCGGTCGCAGCGGCTCCTCCCACGGGCGGATCGGCTTGCCGAGGCCCGGAAGCGTGAGGAGCGTCGAGCGGGGATCGCTCAGCGCCTCGCGGAAGAGGCGCACGACTTCGGTGGGGACTCCGTGGCTCATCCTTCGCCTCCGAGGTTCAGGCCCAGCTGGTTCGCGTCGATGCGCGCGCCGACGGTGTCGAGCACCTGGAAGACGATGCGCAGGAGCTCGTCCGTCGTCCCGTGTCCGTCGGCCTCGGCCTGTTCGAGGCTCTGGTCCTCGAGGACCAAGGCCTGGAACGCGCGCCGCACGCGCTGCGGCAAGGAGTGGTACTGCACGCACGCTCGGGTGCCTTCGTCCGCCGTCAGCTGGAACAGCTCGATCAGCGCGTGGTGCTCGACCGGATCGCTGCTCCCCGCGCCGCCGCGGTAGTCCTGCAGCATGCGCTCCGCGGAGCGTGCGATCGCTCGCTCGCGCCAGTCGGTCGGCGTGTCCTCCAGGCTCGCGATCTCGCACTCGAACGCGATCTCGCGTCGCGACTCCTCCAGCAGGGTCGACACGTCGAGCAGGAGCGCCGCGTCCTTCAGGTGCTCGCGACACAGCCGCTCCAGGTCGAGCGGATCTCCCGCCTGCAGCTGGGCATAGACCTCCTCCGCTGGACGCTCGATCCAGTCGGACGGGGAAGGTTCGCGAGCGGGGCCTGGCAAGGGTCCTGGGCCTCCAAGGGGTGAAGAGGGTCCGGGACGGCGCTGTGATCTCAGCGTATGCGGGGTACGAACGGGGGTCAAGGAGGGCCGGAACGGGCCCCGCGGACCGCTGCGAGCGCCGGGAACAGAACACGCCCCCGATGCGAGGGAGCGCATCGGAGGCGTGAGGGGACGCGGTTCTCAGGGAGGGGGGCACCGCGCACCCCGGAGCGCTGCGAGCTCGAGGGGACCGTCGAGGCCCGCGCGCTCCTGCGATCCCGTCGGGGAGTCCGTTCAGGCCGCGAACGACCCGAGGAGGGCGTCTCGGCGGGGGGGGGGGGAGCCGAAACCGGGTTGCGAGATCCGGTCCTTCCGGGTTCCAGGACCCGACTCCCGCTCGTGCTGCTCCGGATCCGGTGGTCCGGAACGCAGCGAGCCCCTGACACCGTCCGGTGCCAGAGGCTCGCTCTCGTTCCCCCGGGGCCGTGTCACAGCAGCGAGACCAGGTGCACCGACATCGAGTCCAGGTGATCGGTCAGCACCGCATCTCCCCTCCAATCCGGCATCGACGTCGCGAGGTCTTCCTGCGCCTGCATGATCCACTCCTCGTTGCGGGCGCACTGCGCCACGGTGCGGCGGTTGACGTGCACGACCATCGACATCGGGGCGAGCCGGTAGGCGCGCTCGAGCAGGTCCCAGGCACCCTCCATGTCGCGCTCGGCGAGGTCCGCTTCCGCGAGGTTGACCAGCGTCGAGGCGACGAGCTCGGGAGTCCCCATCCCCTCGCGCTCGAGGAGCGCCTCCTGCATGCGGGCGCGGGCGTCCTCCATGTCCGGCGTGACCTGGTAGAGCATGGCGGCGCCCTCGAGGTGAGCCATCAGCGCGCCGTCGACCGTTCCTCCGGCCTGCAGGTCGTCCGCGGCCTCGCGCCAGCGATCCGGGTGGCCGGCGAGGATCAGGTCCCGGGTCATCCTTCGCATGCGCCCCTCCATGGCGGTCCGGTCCATGACGCCCATGTAGTACGGCGGGTTGTGAGCGTGGGTGTGAAGGAGGCGAGCGCGAGCCGTGATGGCCCCGCCCAGAGCGAGATCCGGCGCGGTGTGTGCCGAGCCGGGCACGGTGGGAGTGGAGTTCATCGAGTGATCCTCATCGTCAGGAGCCAGGCGCCTCGGGCCGCCGGCGCTGCTTCGGCCGTGCGGTCCTTCGGGAGGCGCTGTATGCCTCCCTAGACGGGCTCCGCGGCAGCCACGCCGACCGAAACCGGCGGTTTCCGGTCCGATCCGGTCGCGTTGGTCCAGGAAATTGGAAAGGCCCGACCCCTTGCGGGGCCGGGCCTTTCGAGCTCGAGAGGAGGGGCTGGCGAAGGGGTCCGGATCAGATCTCCAGCTCCTGACGAAGGAGGTTCACCGCCCGCTGGTAACGCCAGCGGACCGCACCCGGACGACGATGCAGCATGTCCGCGATCTCGACGATCGACTTGCCGTCGAGGAACTGGGTGATGACCACCCGGTACATCGGCGGCAGGTTCGCGATCGCAGCGCGGAGCTGCTCCATCGACTCGACCTCGATGACCGCATCCGCGGGATCCGCCGTGCGCCAGTCCTCGAGACGCTCCGCGGAGCTCGTCTTCGGCTCCTGGGCCTCTCCGGACTCGAGGTCGAGGGACTGGATCTTCTGGTTGCCGCGGACGCGGATCAGATCCAGGTACATCCGCTGCGCGACCCGGGCGGCCCACGGGCCGAGGGAGCCACGGACGCGGTTGAGCTTGCGGAAGCAAGCGAAGAGGGCGACCTGCACCAGGTCGTCCTCCGAGAGCGCGGCGGACATGGCGCCACGCATTCGACGCGCGACGGGCACGACACCGCGCTCGCACCGCCGCATCAGCTCGTCGGTCACCGTCTCCGGCGCCGGCGTCGGCATGTAGCTGCGGTAGCTGGTGACCAGCTCGGCGTCCGTCAGGTTCCAGAGGGGGTTGTCACGCTTCTTCATGTGCATCTCCAGTTGTTGAGAAGGGGTGGCGCGAGCGGTTCCAGGACGCGCGCCTTGCTTCTCTAGACGGTGCTGCTCGTGGGATTGCCGATCCGAACTGCGACCGGGTCGGGAATCCCCTGCGGGCTGGGAAGCCGGCCAACCGGGGCGCGAACGGACGACAAGGTGTTGTCCTCTCCGCAGCACGCGGGCACGGGCGATGTGGGTTTCTCGCGTGTCCGCGCACGCGTTGTCGCCAAGCGGAAACGCGTTTCCGATTCGCCCTCAGACCGTCAACGCATTGCGCTATGCTGGCGAGCGAGCGCCACCCACCCCGTTTCCCCTGCCGCCTGCATGAGCGACAACCCGCGTCGCACCAGCCCTTCCGAAGACGTCCCTTCCTCGAGCCACGCCAAGAACGCCCGAACCGCCCTGTTTCGGGCGGCGCTCCAGCGGATCTTCGAGAGCAGTGAATTCGCGAAGCAGGGCGATCGGCAGGGCTGGAGGGCCGTCCGGAAGCTGCTCGTGGAGGCGCTCGGCCCTACGGCAACCGCGAACCTCGCGAACTGGCGTGCCGGGCGCGCTCTCCCCAGCTCCAAGAGTCTGACGGCTCTGGCGCGCATCTTCGGAGCGCAACCCGAGTCGTTCTTCCTGAGGGAAGGCGAGGAAGGGAAGGTGCAGCTCCTCAGCGGCCCGGAGATCGCCGACCTCATTGCGAGGTGCGGGCCCGAGACGAACGTGTTCCTCGTCCTCCCGGAGTCGAGGTTTCGCAACGAGGCGGAGGAGACGGCCAAGCGGCTCAACGAGACCTTCGCGAGCGTGCTCCACGAGGACGGGCCCCGGGTGAGCGTTCTCCTGACGCTCCCGCACGAGAAGCCCGGCGGCAAGGGGCAGCTGGAGACGGTGGGCAAGGCCATCCTCGGTCGGCTGCGGGCTTTCGAGAAGAAGCAGAGGGCGCTCGGCAAGACCTTGCCGTTCCACTGCTTGTTCCTCGATCCCGCGATCACGCCGATCGATCCGCTCCTGGGGGTTCGGCTCTTCGTTGACCCGGGGAAGGAGACGGCTCGTCTCTATCAAGAGGTAGCGGTCCCCGTCCCCGGCGACCGGACGGGCAAGCACAACCTGTGGGCGGAGCTGAAGCCGCAGGCGTGCGAGGACAGCTGGGAGTTGGTGCGCGAGTCCGTCCTCGGGATCGCGAGCCCCACCTGGAACGAAGATCGCTTGCACGTGGGCGATCTGAAGAGCTTCCAGCGCCTCTTCCAGGAGCAGGACGGACGCGAGAGCTATCGCGAGATCCAGAAGCTCCACGGACCCTCCGAGGAGATGGAGGCGAAGTTCGACGCCACCGTCGACGAGCTCCTCAAGAAGTTCAAGGGGAACGTGAAGGTGCTCGAGGTCGGCGCCGGCGACTTCGGGACGAGCTGGAAGCTCCTCTACCTGCAGTTCCACCAGAGGGACGTTCCGATCCACGTGACGAGCGTCGACCCGGTGCCGCAGGATCCCTGCGAGGATGCGAGCCACCTGCGCTTCCGCTGCATCGCGAAGCGCGTCGAGAAGCTACGTGTCAACCTGAACCGTTTCGATCTCGTCATCGCCAATCACGCCATCTATCGCTCCGACCCGAGCGTCCTCAGCAAGATGTTGGCGTACGTCCGCCCGGGAGGACGGCTCCTCCTGCTGCAGGCGACCACGAAGAGCTTCCTCTCGCTCATCGCGAGGGCGGCGGACGACTACGTCGAGGACAAGGACCTCAAGAACCTGGAGCAATCGAAGCGGCAGGTCCGCGAGCGCTTCCCGGGTTCGTTTCGCGAGGAGAGCCCGTTCCGCGTCTTCGGACGGGAGCTCGAAGACTGGTTCCGCCGGCACCGCGTCACGAGCAGTTCGCTGCCTCTTCCGTCTCTGGTCAAGCGGTCGCTGTTCTTCCAGGGCGGTCAGCTGACTCCGGCAGGCACCAGGCTGGTCCAGTACTTCCTCGGGCCGAAGGACGTCGAGAAGTTCATGGAAGCGCGCGGCGAGGAGCTGCTCGCCGATCTGCAGCGCTACGAGGAGACCGTGGACAAGGAGGTCTACCTCCGCCACGAGGAGCTCTTCTCGTGGGTGACTCGGGCGGCGCCCAGCCAGGCCTGGCTGGATGGCAGGATCGACTACGACCCCATCGTGGAGATCACGCCGGCCGTCGCGAGGACATCCACGCCGAACGCGGTCCCGACCGGCGAGGAGCGGGTCGGCCGCTGAGCGTCTCGACGTCGTCTCCAGGAGTGCGTCGAGAGAGTCTGCCTAGACGTCCATCTTCTTCGCGAGGCTCAGCACTGCGTCCGCCAGGGCGTAGGTCGGCGCCGAGAACTGTCTCAGCAGCCGACGGCCGCTGTCCGAGCTGGAGGATGCGCTTTCTCCCTCGAGCTCGCGCAGGTCGGTGACCGAGATCGCGGCCTCGAGCACGCGGTGTTCGAGCGTGCTCAGGACCTCCTTGTTGGTGCGCGAGTTCCGCTCCCAGGTCTCGAGGGTCTTGCGATCGACTTCGACCAGGCGCTCGAGCGCGCGACGCGCGTTCGCGACCGACAGCTCTCCCTTGCGGTCGTTCGCGGAAGAGCTGGCCGCGTCTTTCGACGCGTCCTTCTCGATGCGGTGCATGAGCCACGGACCCGAGTGCACGAGCTCGTGCGCGATCTCCGCCAGCGGACTGTCGGGGGGGACCAGGCGGGCACGTCGTCGTGAGGCGCGTACCACGTGTTCCCAGCTCGCGCGCAGTGAGGGAGGCGTCGCCAGGGTCTCCGGGCGGTCGTCCTTCCAGTCCCGCAGCGCCCACTTCAGCGCGTCCAGGTCCGGATGGCGTCCGAGCAGGTTCGTGAGGTTCGTGCAGACCGTGTTCAGGAGGCTCCAGTTGGTCTTGTGGCGTCGCAGCAGGAGGTTGGCGGCGAAGAGGCCGAGCATCGGCGCCTCGAACTTCCCGCTGAGGAGCTGCTGCATGACGCTCTCGGACACCACGTCGCGTCCCTGCGTCAGCGCCTGGCGGGCGAGCTCGGCGACGCGCGCACGCCGGTCGTCGGGACGGAAGCCTCGACGCTCCTTCACGACGTGGAGCGAAGCGGTTCGCAGGGAGGGCGCACGAGCCACGCGTCCTTCGCGCCAGAAGTCCTCCATCACGAGGAACACCTGGGTCTGCCAGTTGGGGGAGACCGTCACGAAGATCTCGTACTCGCCCACGTGCCCGGACCGCACGCGCAGTGCATAGGTCCCCGGGTCGAGCTGCAGGCTGAGCGCGGCCCAGCGTCCGTGACGCTTGCGCTTGTCCGCCTCGCCATCCGAGAGCTTGGCGAGCCTTGTGCCGTCCAGGCGGTGCAGCGTCACGTGCGGCACCGTGAACTTGCGCGCCTCGTCCTCCTCGCGGACGAACAGGAACAACCGTCCGCCGCGCCCCAGTCGCTCGTGAAGCTGTCGCGACAGGTCGTGAGCGGGGGCCTGGTGGTACTCGTGCGTCGTCTTCGTGTCCTGGAGCGGGATCGCCGCGTGGAACTCGATCGGCGGACCCTCGACGCGCTTCGTCTTCCCGGCGCGCGGAACCTCGACCAGCTCGTCGTGGAGGCTGGCGCCCGATCGGAAGCGCACCTTGTAGAGCCCCGGACGGACATCGACCTCGAGAACGCCCCGCCCCTGGGCGAGGCGCTCGAAGCTCGCGTCCATCACGAAGATCTCCGTGCCGTCGTCCGCGGCCCGGACCTTCAGCGTGGCGAGACTAGAGTCGGACTGGCTCATCCGTCGGGACCTCCAGGACGCACTCGGAAGGGGTTCCGGCCACGCGCAGCTTGACCAGGCCGGGGGACAGGGGGATCTGGAGCTCCGGCGCGTCGATGGGGATGCGCTCGAGCTCCGTCAGGTCGCCGGAATAGACGATCAGGTCGCGTCCGACGTGCTCCGCGGCGACGCGGACCGTCACGGCGACTCCCGGATTCGCGCGCTCGGCGAACAGCACGTCGCGCGCTTCGTCGGCGAAGATCTCGGGAGGCGCGATGGTCTGGTCGCCTGCGAGGTGATGGATGCGCTGGTGCACGTGGCGCTTGATCGCGGTGCCGTTCACCCGGCCGGCTCGGTTCGCCGGTGCCGTTTCCAGCGCCTCGAGCACGGCCTTGGTGAAGATGCCGTGCACGGGCTCGTTGTCGAACGGGCGCTCGCGGGCCACCTGGTTGTAGGCGGCCGCATAGCCGCAGAAGTACTTCACGCGCGAGGCGTTCGGGTGCGACTGGACGTGCGGTAGAGGCGGCGGGCTGATCTCGTGCAGCGGGTTCGTCGTGCGGCACGCGTCCATCAGCAGGATGATCTCGCGGAACGCGTAGGTGCGGCGGAAGAAGTCCGCGTAGTGCGCGACGGCCAGGTGCGTGGGGAAGTCGATCTCCGCATCGGCGGCGAACAGCGCGGCCGAGTCCATGTCGTCGGGGTCCGCGAAGCCGTGGCCGGCGACGAACAAGAACAGCCGCCCATCGACGTGTTCCCGTCGCGCAGCGCGTCGGACCCAGTCTCGGAAGACGTTGTCGAGCTCGGCCGCGACCGGGTGTGCCTCGGTCGCAGTCTGGGCCCGTGGGAAGTCGTCGGTCAGCACCATGCGGACGTTGTCCGGGTCGAGCCCGCCTCCCTGGGGCGATACGAGCCAGTCCCGGAACCGACGCGCATCGTGGCAAGGCCCCTCCAGGTCGCGCAGGCCCGGGTACGACGAGATGCCGATGACGACGGCGCAGTCGCTCATGCTCCGAAGCCTTCCTTCAACAGGTGCTCGAGGCTCTCGAGGGTGTCCGGGTCGTCGTCGAAGCCGCCGTGGGAGACAGCGGAAGAGGACCGGCCGGCACCCTGCTGTGCGACGGACCACACGTGTGCGTGGGGGAAGGTGTCGAGCATGGCCTTCCCCTCCGCGAGGGTGGGGAACGACACCGCTGGAAAGGCCTCGGAGTCGAAGAAGCGCTGCATGCCGAGGAGCGGTTCGTCGGCCTGCGGCTCGAGCACGCCGGAGATGAAGTACAGGAGCGAGTGCGGGTAGAGCACGGGAACCAGGCGGTCGGCGCGTTCGTTCGCGTCCGTCATCGTGAACATCCGCAGTCCGGTGATGCGACTCCGATGGCGTGCATAGGTCGCGGCGGCCAGATCGAAGGTGGCGGCCGGTGCGAGCAGCGCGACGTCGAAGCTCAGTCGGTCCCCCAGGCGCGCCTCGGAGGCCGCGAGGAAGTGGCCGAGGAAGACCGAGCCTGCGCTGTGCCCCACGAGCGTGACGCGCGGTCGATCGCCGGCGTCGAGGCGATGCGCGAGCGCTTCGAGGATCGCGGTTCCTCCGTGGACCTGCGGATCGCCTCCGAAGTGGTCCGCCGTGTCGCCCTTCATCGTCTTCCACAGGAGGCCGCCGATGTTCCCGAGGTAGAACGCGCGCAACGTCTCCTCGACGATCGTGGCGTGCAGGCCGTGGTCTCGTCCGGCGAGATAGCGACGGAGAACGCGCGCCCCGACCTTGGCGATGGCCTTGGCCACCTTCCATGCGGTCACCACGCTGCGCGTGCCCGTGACGTCCTCCTCGAGAAGTTCCTCCAGCGCGTCCGGGTCCATCAGGGTCGCTGCAGAGCGACGCACGGGCGCCGCCGCGGAGCGCGTGGCCTGGTCCGCCGCGACCTCCTCCGCCGGGCGCAGAGCGTTCGCGACCTCGGCTGTGACCTGCAGGAGCTCGAGGTCGGTCGCGAGTTCCTGTTCGAGCGCACGCTCCTCGAGTTCCTGGAGCTCCGTCAGTCCCGGTCCCGGAGCGGGCTCGGCGGGCAGCTGGCTCGCGTCGTTCTCCTGGAGCGCCTTCCTCCATTGCTCGCGGTGGACGGACGTGTCGATCGGCGGAAGGGACCCAGCGGCGCGCGTGCCGTCGTCCTGCCCGAACTTGCGTAGCACGAGGTCCTGCAGCCGGTCCACGAGGACCCGGAAGAGCGCTTCCTTGGCCACCGCGCCGAGGTTGTTGCGGACGGTCTCGAGCAACCCCGATTCCCAGACGGGGAAGAGCGGGATGGCTCCGGTCGCGCGGTAGCGTGGATCGAGGCGCGTAGCGATTCCCTCGCCAGCGGCGCGGTCGACCAGGCCGCCGTGGACGTGCACGACCAGGCGCCCCGCCTCGCAGGCCTGGCCCACGAGTCGCTCGACGTGTGCGTAAGGAGTCTCCGGTCGAAGTCTGCCGTCTTGCGTGTGGACGATCGATTCCGTCACGAGGGATGAGGTGCGGTGGGGGCGCTGGAGAGACCTACTCTAGCGCGCGGAACGTCGGAGGCGACCCGGGGGCCACCCTCCAGAAACGTCGCGCAGGCCGCTCCTCCGCCAACAAACCTCCCCTCACCACCGGAACACTCGCCGCAGCACGCGCAGGTTCCCGCGCAGCGCCGAGCCCCCGAGCTCCGTCGCGAGCCGCTGCAGCGCGTCGTGGAAGCCCTCGTTCGGGATGCGCGCCTCGACCGAGCGGACCTGGGCTCTCGTCAGGCCCTTGCGCAGGCGGCCCTGGGTCGCGTCGATCCAGTCGGCGCGGCGCACGGCCTCGACCAGGCGGGCGCCGGGGCCGCGGTAGGGCGTGACCTTGTGGTGCCAGTGGATCGCGGCGACGCCCAGCTCGACGTCGAGGTCCCAGCCGTGTTCCGCGGCGTCGGCGCGAAAG
>CAZDYS010000122.1:7855-9512 GCA_964509445.1 uncultured Planctomycetaceae bacterium | reverse complement strand
GGGACCTCGACGGCTGGGTCAACGTCAACACCGCGCCGAGCACCTGGACCGTCCGGGACGGCGTGCTGTGCTGTTCGGGCCGACCCATCGGCGAGCTGCGCACGACGCGCATGTTCCAGAACTTCGAGCTGGAGCTGGAGTGGCGCCACCTCGACCCGGGAGGCAACGCCGGCATCTTCCTGTGGGCGGACGACCTCCCGGCGCGCGGACAGCCGTTCCACCGGGCGATCGAGGTGCAGGTCCTCGACCACGGCTACGGCAACACCGAGCACTACACGACGCACGGCGACATCTTCCCGATCCACGGCGCCCGGATGACGCCCGAGAACGGACGCGGCGGGAGTCGCGCGTTCCCCACCGAGTGGCGCTCGAACCCGAGCCCGGACTGGAACCACTACCGCATCCGCTGCGAGGACGGCGCCGTCTCCCTCGCGGTCAACGGCAAGGTCGTCACGCGTGGAACGAACGGCTGGCCTCGCAAGGGCTACCTGTGCCTCGAGTCCGAGGGCGGACGCGTCGAGTACCGCAACCTGCGGCTGCGCGAGCTGCCGAGCACGCCGATCGACCCCGCCGACGTCGCGATCGAGGACCGCGGGTACCGCAGTCTGTACACCGGCCTCGACCTCGCCGGCTGGACCGCCACGGGGCCCTGGCGTTCGCGGGACTGGATCCTGGCCTGCCTCCCGGAGGAGAGCGCCGGCCCCTACGCGCTCACGCAGGAGACGAGCCGCGCGGACTTCGGCTTCCTCTTCGACGTGCGCATCGGCTCGGCGCCCGCGCCGCCGCGCGTCCTCCTGCGCGGAGACGCGGCCAGCGAGCTCCTTCTCGACCCCGCGACCGGTCTCGCGACCGGCTGGAACCGAGTCGAGGGCACGGTCGAGGGCGATCTTTTGACCTGGAGCGTCAACGGCGGTTCCCTGCAGACCCGTCCCATCTCGGAGGCTCGTCCGAGCGGACCCCTGCGGTTCGAGTGCAGCGGGCCGCTGGACCTCGCCAACCTCTTCCTCCGAGACCTCTCCCCGTGAAGAACGCCCCGACCTTCCTGATCGCACTCCTCTCCGGCTGCGTCAGCGGCGCCGTCACCACGTTCTTCCTGATGGGCAGCTCCCAGCGGGAGCCCGAAGCACCGCGCCTCGCGCGCAGCGACGCGGACGTGACGACCGCGGTGGACGTCGAAGCCGTCACCGCCCGACTGGACGTCCTCGCGGAGCGCATCGAAGCGCTCGAGCTGCGACCCCGCGAGGAGCGGCGCGAGCCGGTGAGCGGCTTCGTGACGCCCGAGGAGCTGGAGGAGCGTCTGGCCGCACTCACGAAGTCGGCCTCCCCCCGCAAGAAGGAAGCCCCCGAGCTCACTCCCGAGAACGAGGACTTCCGCAAGAGCGTCGAGGGCGCGCTGGCGGACATTCGCCGCACGGAGCGCATCGAGCAGGTGCGTGGCTACCAGGAGAAGCGCTCCGAGCGACTCGAAACGGACATCGCGTACCTGAGCGAGAAGCTCGAGCTCAACGGGTACCAGGCGGAGGAGCTCCGGACCGTGCTGTCGGACCAGTACGAGCGCGAGGCCGAGCTCACCGCGATGTGGGTGGACGGCGTCGATGACGAGGTCCTCGGCCAGCGCAAGCAGGAGGACGGCGAGAGGTTCACCGAGGACCTGGGC
>CAZDYS010000122.1:0-7755 GCA_964509445.1 uncultured Planctomycetaceae bacterium | reverse complement strand
GTGCCCTCCGCCGAGCCGATCAGCACCCGGTCGGCGACGCCCACCGGGGACATGTAGTACTCCCCGCGATCGCCGAGGCGCTCCCGGTCGAACACGGGCTTGCCGGTCGCGGCGTCGAGGCAGGTCACGATCCCGCCCGACTTGAACAGCCACAGCCGTCCTCCGTACTCCAGGGGCGAGGAGACGTACGGCAAGCCGCGCGTCCAGGTCCAGCGCACGTGGGTCTTCGTCACGTCGCCGGAACCACCGCGCTTCACGGCCACCATCAGGTTGCGGCCGTTCGAGGCGCCCTTCGGGGGCGAGGTCAGCTCCTCCACCGTCCACACGCCGTCCCGGTCGGAGTCGATGAAGCCGAAGGCGTCCTTCGCGCGGCACTCCGGCACCTCGTCGGGGACGACCTTGCCGTCCTCGTTCTTGTCGAGCCTCCGGAACAGGAGTGCGGGGTCCGCCACCTCTTCGTCCGAGAGCTCCAGGGAACGCGTGAAGGCGGCCTCCCAGAAGGAGCGCCCCTCGGCCTCCCCGGTCGACCAGGCCGCGTAGTACAGCGTGTCCTCGTCCGCCGTGGGCGTCGTGCACGGGAAGCCGCACGTACCGGAGACCGTCCACAGGATCTCGCCCGAGCCGAGGTCGTAGGACGTCAGCTGGTTCGTGCCCCCCACGATCAGCTCGTCGCGGTCGGCGTTCGACCACAAGAACGGCGAGCCGTGGGACTCCTGGAACTGGAAGCGGTTCATGCGCCACAGTTCCTCTCCATCGGTCACGTCGAGCACGAGCACGGCCGCCTCCGGCGCTCCGTCGCGCGGGACGACCAACAAGCCCTCGTGCAGCAGCGGGGACGAGCCCACGCCGAAGCCGTAGCCGGGGTACGGGAGACGCTTCTCCCACTGCTGCTTCCCCTCCAGGTCGTACGCGACGAGGCCGTAGTTGCCGAAGTAGAAGACCACGCGCTCGCCGTCGGTGACCGGAGTCGGGAGCGCCGGCAGCTCCGCGTCGGGGTGGAAGAACGGCATCCCCGCCTGTCCCTCGAAGCTCTTCTCCCAGAGCGTCTCGCCGGTCTTCTGGTCGAGGCACAGCGCGACGTCCCGCCCCTCGGCGAAGCCGGTGAGGAAGATGCGACCTCCCGCGATCACGGGCGAGGAGTGGCCGGGGACGACGTCCGCCTCCCAGAGCACGTCCCCGTCCGGCGTCAGCGCCGCCGGCAGGACCTCGCTCGTGGAGCGCGCGAGGCCTCCGGGGCCGCGAAACTGAGGCCAGTCGGCGCCCTGGGCGACGGTCGGGACGGCGAGGAGGGACGAGGCGAGCGCGAGGCGACGAATCATGCGAGAGGCTCCGAGTTGGGGTTGCGCAGAGCCTAGCAATCCGCGGCCGGTGCGCCGCGGCCGCGGACGAGACTGTCCCGATGCTCGCCGCGCGGTCGAGCACGCGGCCTGGTAGCTTGCAGACCTCCCACCGCCCCAGGGACGTCATGAAGCGACTCCGCAGCGCCATCCTCGTGTTCGAGCGAGTCGAGGTCCTCGACTTCGCCGGCCCCTACGAAGTGCTCTCCCGCACCCGGCTCGTGCCGGGTCTGAAGTCCCGCGAGGACGAGGAGAGCGCCCCGTTCGAGGTGTTCACCGTCGCGCCCGAGCCGGGCGTCCTGCGGGCGACCGGCGGGCTTCGCATCGAGCCGGATCGCTCGTTCGCGGACGCCGGCCCCATCGACCTCCTGGTCGTGCCCGGAGGCTTCGGCACGCGCACGCTGCTGCAGGACGAGCCGTTCCTGGCCTGGCTGCGCGCGACGGCCTCGCGGGCGGAGCACGTCGCCTCGGTCTGCACCGGAGCCCTCCTCCTCGCCCGCGCGGGACTGCTCGCGGGTCGGCGAGCCACGACCCACTGGTGCGCCCTCGACACGCTGGGCGAGCTGGACGCGAGCATCGACGTGCGCAGGGAGGAGCGCTTCGTGCACGACGGCGTCACGACCTCCGCAGGGGTCTCCGCGGGCATCGACATGGCCTTCGACCTCGTGGAGCGGATCTGCGGCGCGGAGGTGGCGGACGAGACCGCGCGCTACGTCGAGTACCCGCGCTCGAGGCCCACCTGAGGTATAGGCCGATCACGGGGAACGATGACGGGGCCTCGAGCGTTGGCTAGGATGCGCGGCTCCGACTCGACGGCCTCTCGCCCTCTCCCCCCCCCTGCGAGGCTCCCCGTGGACTTCCCTCTCCCCGCGAACGAAGCGCGCCGCGCGCGCGCGCTGCACGCTCAGCAGATTCTCGACACCACCAGCGAGCGCGTGTTCGACGAGCTGACCGAGCTCGCCGCGCTCATCTGTGGTACGCCGATCAGCCTGATCAGCCTCGTCGACGAACACCGGCAGTGGTTCAAGTCCCGCCATGGCCTGGAGGCCACGGAGACGCCACGCGAGCAGGCCTTCTGCACGCACGCGATCCTCGGCGACGAGCTGCTCGTGGTGCCCGACGCGGTGGAGGACGCACGGTTCGCCGAGAACCCGCTGGTGCAGGGCGAACCTGGCATCCGGTTCTACGCGGGCGCGCCCCTGACCGTCGGCAAGGACCTGCGGCTCGGGACGCTGTGCGTGATCGACCGGGTCCCGCGCCAGCTCGACGAGAACCAGCGCAACGCGCTGCGGATCCTCGCGAACAGCGTGCAGTCCCTGATCGAGCTGCGCCGCGCACGCATGGACCTCGAGAAGCTCCGCTCCCTGGTACCGATGTGCGCCTGGTGCCGCTCGGTGCGCGTCGAGGGCGAGGACGACGCGAAGCCGGACTGGGTCCCGCTCCACCGTTACGTCGAGGACCGGATCTCCGTCTCCCACGGTCTCTGCCCCGGGTGTCGCGAGGAGCACTTCACCTCCTGACGGCGGAGGCCGCGCCGACGGCCGGTCAGGAGGAGGCCGCCGGGATCCCGCGCTGCGTCAGGAGGTAGGCGGCGAAGGTTCCCAGCCAGTGGTCGCCCGCGTAGTGCCCGCTGGCCAGCGCCTCGAGTGCGGTCCCGCGATGGCGATCCGCGCAGGCGCGGAGCACCTGCACCAGGGCGTCCTCCGAGGCGACGCCTCTCAGCCCGAAGGCGATGCCCTCGAGCATCCAGGCGCGACTGGCGTTGAGCCCGTCGAGGTGCGCGAACTTCCCGTCGGACGGGTCGACCGATCGCACCGGCTCGAGCCCGAGCTCGGGCAGGCCCGGCCAGAACGCGTGGAGCCAGGACGAGAACGCCGTCGGCTCGAGCACGCGACGCATGAGGTCGGCCACCGCCAGCCCGGGCGACAGGAAGTCGTACCCGCCGGGCTCGAACACGAACGACCACCCGCGATCCTCCCCGTGCAGCGCGCGCGTCTTGCGGACGACGAGCTCGCGAACGTCCTCCCGCTCCAGGGTGTCGGCCCAGTCCAGGAACAGCCCCATGGAGAAGGCCGACTGACTGTGCTCGCCGGAGCGAATGGGGTACGGGAGCGCCTCGATCCAGCGCGAGAGGCGTCCGGCCGCCACGTCGACCAGCGACGTCAGCCGGTCCCCCCAGAGCGCCGCGTCCGCGTCCCCGTCGCGCGCCCACTCGACGAGCTCCGCGTGCAGCGTGAGCAACCAAGCGAGACCGTAGGGACGCTCGAATCCCTCCCGACCGGGAGCCTCGAGGTAGGCGCGCTCCGCCGCGAGGTGCTCCACCGTCAGCGAGGTCCCGAGGGCTGTACGGGCCCGCGCAGCCTCTTCCTCGACCCCTCGTTCCGAGCCCCTTCGCAGAGCGCGGACGATCAGCCAGTGTCCGTGGACCGCCGAGTGCCAGTCGTAGCAACCGTAGAAGGCCGGAGTCAGCACCCGAGGAGGCCGCGCGTCCTCGTCGCTCTCCAGCGTGTGGTGGACGAGGTTCGGGTACGGGCGGTGGATGCTCTCCAACGCCAGCTTCGCGAGCGGCCACAGAGCGTCCGTTCGATCCCCCATGGAGAGGAGCGTAGCGTCCGCCGTGGCCGATTCCTCGCGCAGCTTCGCGCCTTCGCGTCGTTCCCGGGAACGGACCGGGCACGACGCTCGGATTCCCGCTAGCCGGAAGTCGCCGGCTGCAGACGAGCCCGCCCGCCCGACGCCCGCGCTTCTCGTCGCCGCGAACGACGACGCACGAGGAGGAAGGCTCCGGGCACGAGCGTGAGCGCGAGGATCGTCGCCCCGACGACGCCTCCCGCGATCGCCGTGGCCAGAGGAGGCCACATCCCCGCCGCGTCCAGGAGCAGCGGCACGAAGCCGGCGATCGTCGTCACCGTGGTCGCGAGCACGTGACGCGTCGAGCGTAGGACCACGTCCACGGTTCCCTCGACCTCGCCCGCGAGCGCACGGTCGTCCTCGCGCAGCGCCGCGAGCACGACGATGGAGTCGTTGATCGCGATGCCCATCAGCCCCATCGACCCCACGATCGCCATGAAGCCGAACGGGTAGCCGAAGAGCGCGAGAGCCCCGAGCGAGAGCCCCACCGTCAGCGCGGCGACGACACCGACGATCGCGGCCTGGCGGAACGACTGGAAGGAGAGCACGAGCACGGCGACCATCAACACGATCAAGACGCCGACGGAGGCCGCGAGACCCGCGACGGCGTCGTCGCGCTCCGCCGCCTCGCCGCCGAACGACAGGCTGTAGCCGCGCGGGAGCTCGAACGACGCGAGCCGCCGCTGCACCTCGTCGAGCGCGTCCTGGGGCAACGTCCCGGCGCCCACCCAGGCCTGGATCTCGTTCGTGCGCACGCCGTCTCGACGCGGGATGCGGGCCGCCTCGGGGACCAGCGTGAGATCTCCGAGCGACTCCAGCGGAACCCAGGCGGACGCGTCGCGCGGCGTGCTCAGCTCCAGGGACGCGACCGAAGCGACCTCGCTCCGCTCCCCGTCGGACAGGCGTACGCGGACGGGCAACTCCTCGACGCCCTCGAACACCGAGCCGCCGAGCTGGCCCGCGAGCGAGGCTTCGAGACGCGCCGCGAGACCCGTGCGGTCGAAGCCCGCTCGGTCGAGGTCGGCGTCCCGCGGCGTGAACAGGAGCTTGGGGCGACCGGTCGCGAGTCCAGAGCGCGTGTGGAGGATCTGCGGCACGCCGGCGACCAGCGCGCGCAGCTCCTCCCCGCGCTCGTGCAGGACCGCGAGGTCGGGGCCCTGCAGGATCAGCTCGATGTGCGCGTCGAAGGGAGGTCCCTGCTCCAGCTGACGCACGAGCACGCGCGCCTCGGACAGGGCGCGATCGAGCTCGGCCTGCAGCTCGCGCAGCACGCGCGTGCTCCCCTCGCTCGAGCGCAGGACGACCAGGCCGCCCGCGAAGTTCGGCGCGTTCTCCTGCTGCTCGATCTGGTTGTAGTAGAACTTCGGCGCGCTGCGTCCGAGCACCCAGTGACTCGCCTCGACCTCGGGGTGGGCGCGCAGGATCCGCTCGGCCTCGAGCACCACCTCGCGCGTACGGTCGATCGAGACCAGCTCCGGCAGCTCGAGCTCGATCGCCGCTTGATCGCGCCCGGCCGGCGGGAAGAACTGCTCCTGCAGCGAGCCCCCGGCCCAGAATCCCAGGACCGGCAGGGTCGCCGCGAAGCCGATGGCGAGCCAGGGGCGCGCGAAGAGCACGCCCAGGGCACGCCGGTAGAACGCCGTCAGGCGGGCGCTCGAGACCCCTCGCTGGAGCCACCCGTCGCGCTCCGCGTCGGCTCCGAAGGTGCGCATCCAGCCGGTCAGCGCAGGGATGACGGTCAGAGCGAGCAGGAGCGAGCTCGTGACCGCGAGCACGACCGAGACGGACATGGTGCCGACGAACTCGCCAACCGGACCGGGAGCGAGGATGAGCGGGAAGAACGCGAGCACCGTCGTCGCCGTCGAGGCCGCGAGCGGAATCGCGAGCGCGCGCACGGACGCGCCGACCGCCGCGACGATGCTGTCGGAGGAGCGCAAGCGGTGCTCCACCTCGTCCACCATCACGATCGCGTTGTCGATCAGGAGACCGAGCGCGATGATCAGCCCGGTGATCGACATCTGGTGCAGCGGGATGTCGAGCGCGCGCATGCCCGCGAGCACCATCAGCGCGCTCAAGGGCAGCGCGGAGCCGACGAGGAGCGCGCTGCGCCACCCCATCATGAGGAGGATCGTGCCCACCACCAGCAGCGCGCCGAGGGCCAGGTTGCCGAACAGCTCGTCGAGCCGCCGCTCCGTGTAGGTGCTCTGGTCGAACACGACCGTTCCGCTCAGCCCCTCGGGCAGGTCCTCCAGAAAGCGCTCGACCACGGTGCGGGCTCGCTCCGCCCAGCGGTCGATGCGGATGCCGGCCTGCATGCGGGCGGCCACGAACACGCCCGGACTTCCGTCCACGCGCCCGAGCTCGCCGGGCGGATCGGCGACCGCGCGACGAACCTCGGCGAAGTCGCCGAGCTCGACCAGCGTGCCGTCCGCGGCGCGCGCGACCGGCACGCTCGCGATGCGGTCCAGGCCATCGAGCTCGCCGGAGACCTCCAGGAGGAGCTCGCTCCCCGGCGCGTCGAGCCGACCGGCGGCCACCTTCGCGTCCCCGCCGCGCAGCGCGGCGGAGAGCGAGACCGCGTCGAGGCCGTAGCTCGCGAGCTCGTCCACGTCGACCGTCACCCGGATCTCCTCGCGCGGTGCGCCGAACACCTCGGTCTCGTCGGTCCCGGGCACGGTCCGCAGCTGGTCCGCGAGCTCCTTGGCCAGGCGGCCGAGGATCGCGTGGTTCGCCTCGTCCTCGCGCTCCCAGCCCAGCGCGACGTGCATCGACCAGGCGGTGATGACGAGCTCCTGGAAGTCCGGTGCGCCGGCGCCCGCCGGGAACGCGAGCTCGGCGTCGTCGAGCCGGTCGCGCACGCGCGACCAGATCACGTCCGTCTCCTGGATCGCGTCGTCGAGCTCGATGGTGACCACCGAGACGCCCGCGCGGGAGGTGGACTCGAGCAGCTGGATCTCCTCGATCTCCTCGAGCTCGTCCTCGATCTTCTCGGTGATCTGCGTCTCGACGCGGTCCGCGTCCGCCCCCGGATAGGCCGTGACGACCATCGCGTTGCGCGAGATGAGCTCCGGGTCCTCGTAGCGCGGCAGGACCTCGAGCGAGGACAGCCCGGCCACGAGGATCAGCGCGAGGGTCAGGACCAGGAGCCGCGGACGGCGGAAGAAGAGCGAGCTCATGTCCGTCAGCGCCCCGCGACCAGAGTGACCTCGACCCGCTGCCCCGGCACGACGCGATGCGCTCCCTCCACGATCAGCCGATCCGTGGCGTCGAGCGTCCCGCGCACCAGCGTGCGCGCGCCGTCCGTGTGCAGCACCTCGACCTCGCGCCGCTCCACGCGGACCTCGTCGTCCTGCGCGGCGCGGGCGCCCACGACGTAGAGGCCCCAGAGGCCGCGCACGCCCGGCACGAGGGCGGCCGTGGGGACCCAGACGCCCGGCTCGTCGACCCAGCGCTCCAGCGCGATCCGGCACAGCTCCCCGGGGAAGTGCGCGCGCGAGTCCTCGGGCGACAGCTCCACGACGACGTCCACGGTGCGCGTCGGGCCGTCGAGCTCCGGGACCAGCTCGCGGACGCGGGCGAACACCGGGAGTCCGCGCAGGTCGAGCTCGACCTCCTGCCCCGCGCGCAGCTTCCCGGCCAGGGAGACGGACAGGCCGATGCGTGCCTCCAGCGCGTCCCGCTCCACCAGCCGCAGGGTCGCGACGCCGGGCTCGACCGTCGCGCCCTCGTCGATGCTCCGGGCCGTGACCACGCCGGCGAACGGGGCGACCAGCCGGCGATCGGACCG
>CAZDYS010000121.1:0-9557 GCA_964509445.1 uncultured Planctomycetaceae bacterium | reverse complement strand
AAGTCCTCGTGGAGCCGCTCACGGACTCGAACCAGCCAGCGCGGGGGCCTCGGCCCGCCAGGCTCTCCCTCGAGGCGGAGCACGCTGCCGAGCGTCTCGAGCAAGAGCCCCTCCACCGAGAGGCTCGCCGCGTCGTCCGCGATCGTGAACTCCTCCGCGATCCGTCGTGCGAGCGCAGAGGCCGGTGTCGCCGCCGCGTGCGTGGTCGACCGCTGGAGCGAGCGCCCGCGCGCGGAGCACTCCGCGATCCAGGAAGCCTCCAGCTCGACCACCAGACACCGAGCCCCCCGATCCTCGTAGCGGTTGGCGTGCGGGAGCTCGGCCGGCATCACGCGCAGCTCTCCCGGGCGGCGCGCCACGACCTCGCCCGCGCACTCCTCCTCGAACCCGCCCTCCAGGACGAGGATCAGGTTCGCGTGCTCGTGTCCGTGGAGCCCGAGCTCCGTCCCGGGCGCGTAGACCTTCTCCCGCAGCCGCACGCCCCCACTGGGCACCCATTCCGGAGAGGATCGAATCGAGAGCGTCATGCCTGGCGACCGCCGAGGCGTCGGCTTTCCGAGAACGACCCCCGGCCATTCCCAAGTCGTGCCGAGTTTCGGGGCGCCCGGCGCGACGCCGCGGCCGTGCGCTAGGATGGGTTCATGAGCGACCCCTCCGCGCCGGGGCCCCGCGGCTTCTCGACCACGCACTGGAGTCTGGTGCTCGCGGCCGGCGGTGCGGAGGCGAGCCCCTCGCGCGTACGCTCTGCGCTCGAGGAGCTGTGCAGGACCTACTGGTACCCGCTCTACGCCTTCGTGCGCGGCCGCGGCTACTCCTCGCACGAGGCACAGGACCTGACGCAGTCCTTCTTCGCTCGGGTCCTCGAGAAAGACGGGTTCGCCACGGCCGTTCCCGAGCGGGGTCGCTTTCGCTCCTACCTGCTCGGCGCGATGAAGCACTTCCTCGCGAACGAGTGGCACCGGGCGCGCACGATCAAGCGCGGCGGCGAGGCGGCGTTCGTGGAGCTGGACGCGCTCGATCCGGAAGCCCGCTACGCCCTGGAGCCGGCCCGCCCGGAGCGCCCCGACGCGAGCTTCGATCGCGAGTGGGCGCTGCAGTCCACCGCGCGCGCGCTGGACCAGCTGCGCGCGGAGTCGGTGAGCAGCGGGAGAGAGGAGCTGTTCGAGGCGCTCAAGGGGAGCCTGACGGGCGCCGAGCCGAAGCGAAGCGAGACGGCCGAACGCCTCGGCATGACCCAGGGCGCCGTGAAGGTCGCGGTGCACCGTCTGCGCCGGCGTTATCGGGACCTCCTGCGTGCGGAGATCGCGAAGACGGTGTCGGATCCCGCGGACGTGGAGGACGAGATGCAGTACCTGGTCACCGCTCTCCGAGCAGGAACCGAACCCGAGTCGTAACCGGGCGTCCGCCTTCCTTCAGGAAGGCTGTGAGAGCCCCAGGACCCGGCTCCGCCCCTCTCGCCCGACCATGACCTCCTCGCGCTCCCCCTGCTGCCCGCGCTGCGGGTCCCCGATCCCGCGGCGCGCGACGGAGCGCCTCGGCCCTGCCTGTCTCCTGGCAGGTGCTCTCGAGCTCTCGGACCCCCCTGGGTCCGCGGACTCCGATCGACCGTTCGGCGCGCAGGGCCCCGTGGAGGTCCCCGCTCCGTTCGGCGACTACCGCCTGCTGAGGCGCCTCGGCAGCGGAGGGATGGGGACCGTCTTCGAAGCGGAGCACACCGCGACGGCACGACGGGTCGCCCTGAAGGTGCTCGGACACGAGCTCGACTCGCCGAGGACGCGTCAGCGCTTTCTTCGCGAGGGGCGCCTCGCCGCCAGCGTGAGCCACCCCAACAGCCTCTATGTGTTCGGCACGGAGGAGATCGAGGGCTGCCCCGTGATCACGATGGAGATCGCGGCCGGCGGCACGCTGCACGACCGACTGCAGAAGCGCGGCCCGCTGCCCGTGGACGAGTCCGTCGATGCGCTGCTGGACGTGATTCGCGGCCTGGAGGCCGCGCACGCGGCCGGCGTGCTGCACCGGGACATCAAGCCCTCCAACTGCTTCGTGAGCGCGGACGGCTCCGTCAAGATCGGGGACTTCGGCCTGTCCGTCTCGACGAAGGCGAGCAGCGACTCGGAGCGGACGGGGACCGGCGTGATCCTCGGCACCCCCGCGTTCGCGGCGCCCGAACAGCTGCGCGGCGGCGACCTGGACCTCCGGGCCGACATCTACTCCGTGGGTGCGACCCTCTACACGCTGCTCACCGGCCGGCCGCCGATCGAGGGGCGGAACCCGGTCGAGGTGGTCGCCGCGGCGCTCGAGAACAAGCCCGCCTTCCTCACGGAGCTGCGCGCGGACGTCCCGGCCGGACTCGCACAGGTGGTGGCTCGGTGTCTCGCGAAGAAGCCCGAGCAGCGCTATCCCGACTACGCTGCGCTGCGCGACGCGCTGCTCCCCTTCTCCTCGGCCCGCGTCGAGCCGGCCTCCCTGGGCCGTCGTGCTTTCGCCGGCTTCCTGGACGTCGCCGTCGCCGGCATCTTCCCGGCCGTCTCGCTCCACGCCTTCCTCGGCTTCGACGTCGACGACCGCCTGCTGTTCACGGAACGCTCCCCGAGTCAGGTCCTCGCGTGGATCGGGATCGCGCTCGTCTTCGGCCTCTATCACGCGATCCTCGAAGGCGCCTTCGGAGCCGGACTCGGCAAGGCGCTGATGGGGCTGCAGGTGCGACGCGTGGGAGGTCGGGCGCCGGGACTCGGCCGGATCCTGGTCCGGAGCCTCTTGTTCACGCTGTGCGGCAACCTGGGCAAGGCGGCCGCCTTCCTGACGATGACACCGGAGCAGTTCGACGAGGGAGGGATGATCGTGGTCACCGCCACGAGCCTCTTCTTCGGGCTCCTGCCCTACGCCTGCATGCGGCGAGCCAACGGCCTGGCGACCGCCTGGGACCTCGTGACGGGAACGCGCGTGACGGTGCGGCCGAGGGGCGCGTCCCGCCCCGCGCTCCGCGACTTCTCGCCGTCCCTGCCTCCGGCGAGGAAGGACGAGCACATCGGACCCTTCGTCGTGACGGAGGAGATCGCAGGGGGACGCTGGATCGCCGCACGGGACCCGGCCCTGCAGCGTCCCGTCTGGCTGCGCTCCCGGACCGAGGAGCTCTCCACCGCTCGCCGCGACGTCGCGCGACCGGGGCGCAACCGCTGGCTGCAGAGCGTCGAGACGCCGGCGACGACCTGGGACGTCTTCGGAGCGCCTCCGGGCGCGTGCCTGACCGATCGGATCGGGCCCGGACGGGGAGTCGCCTGGGAGTCCCTGCGCCACTGGATCCACGACCTCGCGTGCGAGCTCGCCGCGGCGTCGAAGGACGGCACCCTCCCCCCGGCGCTGAGCCGTGCGCACGTCTGGATCACGGCGGAAGGACGCGCCGTCCTGCTCGACGAGGCCTGGCCGCGAGCGCGGCCGAGCGGGCAGCTCTTCCAGGTCGATGACCTCGCGGGTCGGCAGCGCTTCCTGCAGGACATCGCGGCCCACGTCGATCCGACCACCGTTCCGCTCCACGCCCGGGCCACGCTCCAGAGCCTCGCGGAAGGCTCGTTCGAGAAGCTGAGCTTCCTGACCGGGAGCTTCCGCGCGCTCCTCGGCAAGTCGGCCCGCGTCGACCGGCAGCTGCGCGCCGCCTCGCTCCTGTCCATCCCGCTCTTCCTGGTGGCGTTCCTGACGCTGATCGTGACGGGCGAGGAGGGCAGCGCGAGGACCGCCCACGAAGACCTCTCCCCGCCCGCGCTCGTCACCGTGCTGGTCCTGTTCGCGCTCGGGAGTTGCCTGGCCCTGCCGCAGCTCCTGGGAGCGCTCGCGATCCGCGCCACGCCGGGGCAGTTCGTCTTCGGCTTCTGCGTGGTCGACGCCACGGGCGCTCCCGCCGGCCGCGCACGCCTCGTCGCTCGCTGGCTGCTCTCCTGGAGTCTGCCGAGCGCGAGCTTCTTCCTGCTCACGCGTGCCGCCCCGACCGGCATCGCGAGCTCTCCCTTCCTCGCCGTGCTGCTCCTGCTGGCGTGGCTGCTCGGGCTGGCCGTCGCCGTCCTGCGGCCGACGCGCGGTCTCCAGGATCGGTGGACGGGGTGCTGGCTGGTGCCGCGCTGAGGCGCGGCCGGGGATCGAGCCGCTTTTTGCCGTAACCGTCCCGCGTCCCTCCTTCAGGGAACCCCGTAGCCGACGGCCGGCCTCCATGGAGCGACGGACCCGACGCTGCTCTCCACGGCAACTCCTGCGGCGAGCCCGAGAGCTCGAAGCACCACTCTCAGCAGAAGGACAAGAACCATGAACGACGGACGCACCGCGGCGCAGAGCACCCTGGGTCTCGCGCTGGCATCCCTGCTCATCAGCTCGTGCGTCGTGGTCGGCGCGACCAAGCGCACGGAGATCGACGAGGCGGGACGTCTTCCCGTCCGCTTTCCGAGCGTGCAGGCCGCTCACGACTTCCACGAGGGACTCCGCCAGTCGGACCGCGCGGCGTACACCGACGCGAGCGGCCTCGCGGTCCCGCTCCTCTTCGGCCGCGCGACGGAGACCTACCACGAGACCGCGCACTACAACGCCGAGGTTCGCCTGGCGGACGTCGACCGCGACGGAGCCATCACCGAGGAGGAGGCGCGAGCCTATCTCGACCTGGTCCTGCGAGAGCTCGCCGGGGAGGACGAGGCGCAAGGATGAAGATGAAGGCGATCACCTACGACCG
This sequence comes from uncultured Planctomycetaceae bacterium, assembly GCA_964509445.1. GTDB lineage: Bacteria > Planctomycetota > UBA1135 > UBA1135 > CAZDYS01. The sequence continues at coordinate 4,846 of CAZDYS010000121.1, read as the reverse complement.
GTACGGTGGGCCAGAGGTCCTGCGCTTCGGCGAACAGGACTGCCCCGTTCCGGGAGAAGGCGAGGTGCTGCTCCGGGTCCGCGCCGCGTCGGTCAACGCACTCGACGACCGACGGATGCGCGCGGACCCGTTCCTCATCCGCTTCTTCAACGGCCTTTTCGCGCCCCGCCTGCACGCGCTCGGGGCCGACGTGGCCGGCGTCGTGGACCGCGTCGGGCCCGGCGTCACGCGCCTGCGCCCGGGTGACGAGGTCTTCGGCTACGCCCCCAAGGAGTCCCTGGGAGCCTGGGCCGAGTTCGCGGCGATCCGGGAGGAGGCCCTCGCCCCGCTGCCCGCGGGGCTCGACTTCGCCGAGGCCGCGGCGGTCGTGCTCGCCGGGTGCACGGCGCTCCAGGCGGTGCGCGACCGGGCCGCCGTGCGGCCCGGTCGGTCGGTCCTGATCCAGGGAGCCGGAGGGGGCGTCGGGACCTTCCTCGTGCAGCTGGCGAAGGCCTACGGGGCCCACGTGACGGCGGTCTGCGGTCCGCGCAGCGTCGAACTCGTGGAGTCGCTCGCCGCCGATCGCGTGCTCGACTACACCAAGCAGGACTTCGCCGAGGAGGACGCCAGCTACGACGCCATCTTCGGCGTCAACGGCTCGCGCTCCCTGAAGACGTACCGCGACCGACTCGCGCCGGGCGGGACCTACGTGATGGTGGGAGGCGACAGCCGCCAGCTCTTCGAGGCCATCCTCCTCGGCAAGTGGAGGTTCGCGCGTTCCGGCAAGACCATCGAAGTCCTCACGCTGGACGAGGACCGACACGCGGAAGACCTCGAGGAGCTGCGCTCGCGGATCGCCGCAGGTCAGCTTCGACCGATCCTCGATCGCGTGTTCCCGCTCTCCCGCACGGCCGAGGCCATGCGCGCCTTCGGGCGCGGGCACGTGCGCGGCAAGATCGTCCTGCAGGTTCCCTGAGGCCCGAGGGGTGCGTCCGGCGGTCCGCGCCGGGACGGTCCCCAGGCCTAGGGCTGCCAGAGGGCGTGCTGCAGACCGCCGAGCTCGTAGATCGAGTACTTGCCGCGCCCTGGGCTCGGGGACGGAGGCACCATGAGCTTGCCGCCGGCGGCGACCGCCGTGTCCGTCGCCGCCTGGATGTCCTCGACGATCCGGTAGGGACGCACCGTGGGCTCCTCGGCCGCGTGCATCGGGGCGCGCACGCCGAGCAGACCGCCGCCGAGCATCGGTGCCGTCCGCGCGCCGCCGAGCGGGGCGTCCGGCTCGCCGAACGTCACGCCGTGCTGCTCCGCCAGGAGCGCACAGGTGGTCTCGACGTCGGGCGTCACGAACTCGAGGTAGTAGAGCGTCACGGCCGGCTTCTCCTCCTCCACGGTGGTCTCCTCCTGGGCCGGATCCTGGAAGAGGACACCGCTCAGGACGGGGGCGGCCGTGCAGAGGGCCGTGAGCATCGCGGGAACGAACAGTCGTCGGAGGTTCATTGGGGTTTCTCCTGCTGGATCTGGATCAGGTTGCCGCAGGTGTCGTCGAAGACGGCCACGACGACCGTTCCGAGATCCGCCGGCGGCTGGACGAAGCGGACACCGGCTGCGGTGAGCCGCGCGTGCTCGGCCTCGACGTCCTCGACGTGAAAGCCGGTGAAGGGGATCCCGTCGGCGACGAGAGCGCTCCGGAAGGGACCCACGGCCGGGTGGGCCGCCGGTTCGAGCAACAGCTCGGGCCCGTCGGGGTCCTCCGGGGAGACGACCGTGATCCAGGAGTGCTCCCCCATCGGAACGTCGTGCTTCTTCACGAAGCCGAGGATCTCGGTGTAGAAGCGCAGGGCGTGCGCCTGGTCGTCGACGCAGACGCTGGTGATGCGGATCCTCATGGTCTCCTTCCGGACGGCCATCGCTTCGCGATCGCCTCGAGCGGCTTGCCGACGAACCAGTGCAGCTTGGTGCGCCCCTCGCGACGCGTGCGAACGAGTCCTGCCTCCTCGAGCACGTCGAGGTGCTGCGAGATGGCCTGACGCGAGGAGTGGATCTCGTGCTTCATGATCAGGCGGCCACAGAGCTCGTAGAGCGACTGGCCCCCTCGCTCGACGAGTTCGTCGAGGATCGCGCGGCGGGTCGGGTCGGCGATGGCGCGGTAGACGTCCATGCCTCACGCAAGTACTGCCTTGCATGTCATGGGCGAAGCATAGGCAAGCCACCGCTTGCAGGTCAAGCAGCGAGAGGTCCACGACGCGAGGCGGTACGGCTCCCGCGCGCTGGGTCGATCGCACCGCTCCCGTGCGTCGACAAAAACAAACGAACCCGCGCATTCGCGCAGAACAATCGAACTCTCCGCGGTTTCGGACTCGCGCGGACGAGCGAGCGGGACCATGCATGGGCGCCCCTCGCGCGGGCGGTCCCCGAATGCCTCCGCCCCGGAGTGCAGGGGCTCCCTTTCCCCCACCACGCAAGCACGAGCCGGTACGCGCGAACGAGCCGGCACCCCGATCCGATGAAGCGAACCGGTCTTTCCGCCCTCCTCGTCTCCCTGCTCCTCAGCTCCTCCGCCACCGCGCAGCAAGTCACCCTGCGCGGCGAGATCGATGACACCCCGGGCGGGACGTTCGTGCTCGACGACACGAGCGTCGCGCTCTCCAGCAGCGCGCAGAACCTCGCCGCGTTCCTCGGACAGCGGGTCACGCTGACCGGAGACTGGAACGGCTCCTTCACCGCTCCCTCCATCGACGTCCTCTCCGTGGCTCCGAGCGCCGAGCAGTTCGACTTCGACGGACTGCTGCGCATCGGCTCCGGCTCGAGCATCGAGCTCGTGGGAGAGCCCGGACGCCTCGCGTCGGGCCTGCTCTCGCTGGGGTCCTCCTTCCTGCCCCTGCGGCGCGGCGAGGTCGCGCTGATCGATCCGGTACAGCGGGTGTGGACCGGCACGGGCATCCTCGAGCCCGACGGCGAGCTGGACCTGTCCTTCTCCGTGCCGGACGACCCCTCGCTGGTCGGGATCCAGGTCTTCGGACAGGGCGTCGTCTTCGGCAGTTCGCAGTACGAGCTCACGAACCTGGACGTCGAGACGATCCGGAACTGAGCTCGTCGCCCTCCGAGAGCCCTCGGTCGTGCAGGTCCCCGCCCGGGACTCCGCGCGGTCGGGGGTTTTCTTGTCCCGGCCCAACGCGCACGATCGCGGGCATGTCTTCCGATTCGAGCCCCGACGAGCTGCGCTTCGACGCGAAGGACCGACCGCTGCAGCGAGACGTCTCCTGGCTGGGTGCGCTGGTGGGCGAGCTGCTGCGCGAGCTCGCCCCGCCGGGCCTGTACGAACGAGTCGAGGAGGCGCGCCGGGCCGCCCAGGAGCGTCGCTCGCCCGGCGTGGACGCGACGGCCGCGGCCGCGAAGCTGGAAGCGCTGCTGCAGGACCTCGACCCGGCCTCGGCCCTCGAGCTGGTGCGCGCCTTCAGCGCCTACTTCGGGGTCGTCAACACCGCCGAGCAGGTCCATCGACTGCGCCGCGGCATCGACTACCTGCGCGCGGACGAACCGCAGCCCGGGAGCCTGCGCGCCGCGACCCGAGAGCTCGTGCGACGCGGTTCGACCCGGGAGCAGGTGCTGCAGGCCCTGCGCACCCTTCGCGTCGAGCCGGTGTTCACCGCGCACCCCACCGAGTCGGTGCGTCGGACGCTGCTCAAGAAGGACCAGCGCCTCGCGCGCGCGCTCGTCGAGCGCTTCCAGGGCGAGGCTCTCGACCCGGTCGCGAAGCGCAAGATCGAGGAGCGCATCGCGCTGGAGATCGCGTCCGCCTGGCAGACCGAGGAGCAGCTGCCGGAGCGACCGACCGTCGCCGACGAGGTGGAGCACGTGCTCTTCTTCCTGTCCGACGTGCTGTACCGCATCGTCCCGGCGCTGCACGAGGAGCTCGAGCGCGCGCTCGAGGAGGCCTTCGGCGCTCCCGTTCCGCTGGAGCAGCCGGTCGTCCGGTTCGCCTCCTGGGTCGGAGGAGACATGGACGGCAATCCGAACGTCGGCGCGGAGACGATCCGCACCACGCTGGCTCGCCACCTGGAGCTCGTCGTTCGGCGCTATCGCGAGGAGCTCCGCGGCCTGCACGAGCACCTGTCGCAGTCGCACGGACGCGTCGACGTGGACGAGGCGGTCCTCGCGCGCCTGGACGACTACGCCGAGCGCTTGCCGGAGGACTTCGCAGAGGTTCCGACGCAGGTGCGTGACATGCCCTACCGTCAGCTCCTGTGGCTGATGGACGCGCGGCTCGCCCGCAAGCTGGCCGGCGACGACCACGGCTACGGCCCTCCGTCGGAGTTCCGGGACGACCTCGCGTGCATCGCGCGGAGCCTGGAGGAGAACCACGGCACGCGGTCGGGGCTCGCGCTCGTGCGACGCGCGCTGTGGCGCGTCGAGGTGTTCGGCTTCCACCTCGCCACGCTCGACGTACGCCAGGACGCGCTCGTCCATCGACGGGCGGTCGGAGTCCTCCTCCAGGACGACGGCTTCGGCGAGCGCCCTCCCGAGGAGCGCACCGCACGCCTGGCCGAGGCCCTGGCCGCGCGGGACGCGGGCGGCCTCGCGACCGAGGACGAACAGACGCTCCGCACGCTCGACGTGTTCCGCGCCCTCGACGAGGCGCGCGAGCGCTACGGCGAGAACGCGCTCGGACCCTACCTGATCTCCATGGCCAAGGGGCCCGACGACGCCCTCGCGGTCCTGTGGCTCGCGCGCGCCGCGGGCTGCGCGGGCGCCGACGGAGACGTGCCGCTGGACGTCGCGCCGCTGTTCGAGACGGTCGACGACCTCGAGGCGGGACCGGACGTCCTGCGCTCCCTCGCCCAGGACCCGTCCTACTCGGCGCACCTCG
>CAZDYS010000120.1:0-9582 GCA_964509445.1 uncultured Planctomycetaceae bacterium | reverse complement strand
CGAGCTTCACCTCGGAGCCCTTGCCGCTCATCCGCAGGCCGAGCGTGTCGACGTCGCCGTGCGTGCCGCCGGCGACCAGGAGGAGGTCGCCGCGGTACTGGATGCTCGGCACCATCTGGCCGATGCGCGTCGCGTGCGACCACAGCTCCTCGCCGGTTCGCGGGTCGTACCCGATGATGCGCTTGAAGCCGGCGGTGACGAGCTGGGTCTCTCCGTCGCGCGTCACGAGGAGCGGCGTGGTGTAGGAGTCGACGTTCTTCGCGTCCGGGTCCGTCTCCTCGTTGCGCCAGCGCACGGCCCCGTCGTCGAGGGCGACGCCCATCACGTAGCTGGGTCCGGCGCCGCTCTCGGCGTCGTGCAGGAGGATCACGGTGTCCTCGTACAGGACCGGCGAGGCCGCGGCGCCGTAGCGCGTGTGCTCGGCGTAGTCCTCGTTGACGGTCAGCCAGCGAACGGACCCCTCGTAGTCGAGGCACGCGTAGCCCGAGCCGAAGTCCGCGAAGACCACGTCGCCGTTCGCGCAGGGGGTCGGCGTGGCGAAGGAGTTCTTGTCGTACTTGCGCTCCTCGACCGCGACGAAGAGCGGCGTGTTCCACAGCTCTTGGCCCGTCTCGAGGTCGTAGCACACGACCGCGCGCACGAGGCCCGCCGCGGGCGCCAAGACGTTCTCCAGGACGAACATCCCGCTGGCGACGAAGAGCAGCGTGACGAGGCCCAGGACGTTGACCGCGAAGTTGCCGCGCTCGGGAGCCTTGCGCGCGATCAGGAAGGACAGGAGGTACCAGCCCGCGATCCCCAGGCCCGGGAGGATCATCCCGAGCTTGATCTTCGCGCCGAACTCCTCGTTGTACTTGTTCGTCGGGATGTTCTCGTGGAGCTGCCAGGCGAGGAGCAGCACTACCGCGATGCCGAGCACGCGGACGAACGAGGCCGGCCGGAACCAGCCGAACCCGACCGCGACTCCCACGAGCGCGATCGCGCCGGTGAAGAACCAGCGATAGCCCGGCGCGCCGTCCTCGTACAGCCGCTCCGGCTGGAACAGCACGACCAGCGCCGCGCCGACGAAGGCGATCGTTCCGAGCAGCACGAGCGTCGCGTCGAGGTCGCCGAGGAAGTGCTTCTCCTCCGCGTTCCTGCGCCGGAAGCCGAGCGCGAGCAGCACGGCGAAGACCGCGAGGACCGGGACGCCGAGCTGGATCGCCGCGGTGTCTCCGCCGACCTCGCCCTCGTAGGCGGTCGTCACGAACACCCGTCCGCCCTCGACGACCGGGGAGGAGATCCCGGACCCGGGAACCTTCGCGCGCCAGGCGAGCGCCGGCGAGTCCGGACCGATCTCCGCCGGAAGCGTGCCGCCCTTCGACCAGGCCATGCCGTCGACTCCGCGCCACTGCGGCCAGTCCTCCTGCGCGCCGGTCGCGTTCGAGAGCCACAGGAGTCCGAGGAGGACCAGCGCGAGGCGTCCCCAGCGGGACGCGGAAGAGAAGAGCTGCATCGGTCGAGTCGCAGGGGTGGACTGGAGCGCCGGCGATTCTACGGCCGGTGGTTGGTCGAAGGGTGTCGGCAGCGGACGTAGCTTCGCGAGCCCGGAGCTTCTTTCCGGACCTCAGGCCTTCTTGCGAGGGGTCCCCACGCCGAGGAGCGCTTCCCCGCGCGGCGACAGGCGATAGCCGACCTCGAGGCTCTCCGTGAGGCCCAGCGCCTTGAGCTTGCGCACGTTCGTCTTGAACCAGGCGCGCTCGAAACCGAGCTCCGCGGCCAGCGTCCCCGCGAGCGTCGCGGGTCGCTCCCGGATCGCGCGCAGGGTGACGGACGTCCAGGGGCCTCGGCGGCTCGCGCCGTCGTAGCGCGCCAGCCGGTCCAGGAGCTCGGCGCGGTCGTCCGCCGTCAGACGCGCGTCGTTGCGCAGCGCGACCCGCGGATCCGCTCCGCGGAACCGCAGACGGATCCGGTAGATGGTGCGATCGGCTTCGAGACGCAGGCTCGCGCGCAGCTCCTCGGCGGACGCGAAGCCCGCCTGGCGTGCCGCCGCGCTCGTCAGCGCCGTTTCCTTCACCGGGTCGACGGCTTCGATCTCCAGCAGGCCGACGGACGTGTGCAGCGTCCCCCCGGCGCGCACCGTCGGGCGCAGCCACGAGCGGAACGCGAGCGTCACGTCTCCCCGAACGATGCCGTCGAGCTGGGCGCGGCGGATCAGCACGGCGGATCCTCGTTGAAGCCGCGCTCGTTGCCCTCGCGCGGGGTCGCGAACAGGATCGTCACCGGAGCCGTCGCGAGCGAGCGGTGCCAGGCGCCCGCGGGCATCACGAACAGGTCGTCCGCCTCGAGCCGTACGCGTCGACGGTCGTCTCCCTGGACGAGGGTGAGGTCGACGCTGCCGTCGACGACGAACAGCAGCTCGTCGGCGGCGTGCCGCTCCCAGGGCGGCTGGCCCTGGAACCGCGACAGGCCGAGGTCCAGCGACCCGAGCGTGCCCAGCATGCGCGTCGACGCGTCCCGCGCCGCCTCGGTCGGTGCCTCGGCGAGGTCGAAGGTCGTCAGCGAGGCGGCGAGAACGCGGAGGGCGTGCGGGTCCATGCGTGGATCCTAGCGCGCTCCCTCACTTCTCGAAGCGCAGCAGCCCGGTGTCCTTGCGCAGCACGACCGGCAGCAGCAGATGGCTCGGACGTGAGGCGTCGTGGTAGAGCGTGTTGGTCGCCGTGCGCATCCGCGAGGCGTCCGCGTCCGGGTCCCCGGTGTTCAGGTTCCGCGCGTAGCCCGGGAACGCGGTCGAGTTGACCTGCACGACCAGGCGGTCGCCCTTCTCGAACCGCTGGCTCGTCGCCCAGCAGTCCACGACGATCTCGACGACCTCCCCGGGCTCGACGAGCGCGTAGGTGTCGTTTCCCTTGCGGTACGCGACGCGCTGGATGCCGCCGGCCAGACGACGCAACGCTCCGCTCGGCTCCTGGCGGAAGAGCGCGACCTGGAAGTCCGTGTCCGGTCCATCCGTCGCGACCCAGAGCCGAGCCTCGATCGGCCCGGTCACCTCGACCGCCTTGAGGAGCGGCGCCGAGGTGAAGTCGAGCACGTCGTCGCGATCCTCCCAGTCCGAGACGTCCATCGTGGCCGTGTCGCCGACGAAGTCGTCCCAGCCCTCGTTCGGGAAGGACGCGTACTCCTCCGGGTCGTAGACGAAGCTGTCCGGCGTGGACTCGGCCCGCGGTTCCAGGACGAGCGTGCCGGCCCCGTCCTGGCGCTGGGCGTCTCCGCCGCTGTGGAAGTACAGCTTCGTCGGAACCGCGTCGCGGAGCGGCCAGGACTGCCCTCCGTGCCACCGGTTCTCGCCCATCGTGAACGTGAGCACGGGGAACTGGCTCTGCATCCCGTTCTCGACGCCCTTGAGGTAGTGGTCGAAGAAGCGCAGCACCACCGCGTTCATGTCGACCACCGCCTCGCGGCCGAAATCGACCTCGCCCAGCTTGCGCACACGGTTGATCGCGTGCCCCCAGGGCCCGACGACGAGGAACTGACTGCGCCGCGCCTTCTCCGTCGCCGCTCCTGCGCGCATGCCGGGGAAGTTCGTCACGGCGCCCGGCATGTCTCCGTCGAACCAGCCGGTCATGTTCAGCACCGCCAGGTCCATGTCCCCGTAGGCGTGCTGGTACGAGGAGCGCTTCCAGTAGTCGGTGTCGTGCGGCGGATGGGCGAGCCATTCGTCGAGGAACGAGGAAGCAGGCCCCCCCATCGCCTCGTCGAGGTCGGTGAGCGGCAAGGTCTCGAGCGTCGCCTCGTAGTCGAGCTCCGGCACGCCGGTCCCGCCGGCCTCCAGGTGCTCCAGCACGCCGAGCCACCAGGCGGCGCCGAGCATGAAGACACCGCCCTCGTAGGGGAAGTTCTCCAGCGGGTCCGGCGGCGAGACCTGCGGGACGATGGCCTTGAGGTGCGGGTTGCCGCTCTTCGCTGCGAACCACTGCACCCAGCCGACATAGCTGGCGCCGATCATGCCCACGTTGCCGTCGCACCACTCCTGCGCGGCGAGCCAGTCGATCGTGTCGGAGCCGTCCTGCTCCTCGTGGATCCCGGGGAACCACGTGCCTCCGCTGTCGAAGCGGCCGCGCACGTCCTGCGCGACGAACACGTAGCCGCGCTGCGCGTACCAGCGGCCCTGGGTCATGGCCTCCGTCGCGCGACCGTAGGGCGTGCGCACGAGGATCGCCGGGAAGGCGCCCTCCGCGTCGGGACGGAACACGTCCGCCACGAGCTCCACGCCGTCGCGCATCGGGGTGCGCACGCCGGCCTCCTCGACCACCTCGTACGCGGGGGCGGAGAGCGTCTCCCGCCACGGACCGGAGTCGAGGAGGGTCTTCGCCGCCGGCTCCTTGCCCACGTCCTCCGCGCCCTCGAGCGTCACCACGAGCTCCTGGACCGGGACGCGCAGCTCGAGCAGGAGACCTCGCTCGTCCGTCACCATGTGCATGGTCGTCCCGTCGAAGGAGATCTCCCAGTCGAGCACGCTCCCCCGATCCGCGACCGCGCGACGCTCGCAGCTCTCGAGCTCGACCGCGATCGTCCCGTTGGTGGCCGGCAGGAACGCGCGCACGGAGGCTCCCTCGCGCGGCAGCTCGTCCCCGGCGGCGTTCAGGAAGCGGAGCGCGAACTCGGTGTAGACCGCCCAGACGAGGTTCTCGAAGAACACCGGCATCTGACCGGGAGCCCAGGTCGCCTTGCGGTCGACGTGCACGTCCCCGGGCTGAACGTCCAGGACGGACCGGATCGACGCGTTCTCCCAGGTGCACTCGAAGAACGCCTGCGTGGGGCCCAGCGTCACGTCGACGGTCCACACGCCGGTGTTCTCCTCGGGACTCCAGCTGACCTCGTAGGAGCCGTTCCCGACGCCCTGGATCGAGTACTCCCCGACCGACACCCACCCGAGCGGACCGTAGACCACCTCCTCGAAGCCCACCTCCGCACCGCCGAGCGTGAAGCGATAGCTGAGCTCGCCGGCGTCGGCCAGCTCGTGCTCGACCTGCGCAGAGGCCCTTCCGGTCGTGATGGCGAGGCAGACACAGAGGGCGAGCGTTCGATTCATGGCGGGGTGCAGAGGGTCAGGGGGGACGCCGGAGGCCGAGCGAGGGGGGCCGATCCGTCGTTCCCCAGCCCCTGCGTCCGGTCGGGCGCTTTGCTTGGCCGCGAAGACGGTTCTCTTGCACGGTCCGTACGATCGACGCGGCCGGAGCCCGTCAGGACCGTCAGTCGACCAGGCGTTCGCCCGTGCTCTGGCAGAGGGAGCGGTAGAGCTCCGAGAGCTCGCGCGTCCGCGCCCCGATCTCCCCGTCGCCGATCGTCCGGCCGTCGATCGTCGTGACGCCCGCCAGCTCGCCCATCGTGCCCGTGCAGAACGCCTCGTCGGCCGCGTAGACCTCCGTCAGGGAGACGTCCCGCACCTCGCAGGGGATGGCGTGCTCCGTGCAGAGGTCCAGGACGGTCGCGCGCGTGATGCCCTCGGGACAGGCCACGGTCCGCGAGGTGAACAGCGCGCCTCGACGCACGAAGAACAGGTGCGTGGCGTTCGTCTCCGCCACGAACCCGCGGGTGTCGAGCATCAGGGCGTCGTCCGCGCCGGCCGCGTTCGCCTCGATCTTCGCGAGGATCGACTGGATCAGGTTGGCGTGGTGGATCTTCGGATCCATGCAGTCCGGCGGGAAGCGCCGCACCGAGCTCGTCGTGAGCGTCAACCCCGCGCGGTCGTAGACGGGCGCCTTGTACTCCGCGAGGACGATCAGCGTGGGACCGGCCTGGTTCAGCCGCGGGTCCATGCCCGAGGTGATCTTCACGCCACGCGTGAGCGTGAGCCGCACGTGGACCCCGTCGCGCATGCCGTTCGCCTCGAGCGTCCGGCGAACCTCGGTCGTGATCTCCTCGTGGCTCGGGATCTCCTGGAAGGCGAGCGCGAGAGCCGAGTCCCGCAGGCGATCGAGGTGCTCGGTCAGCTTGAAGACCTTCCCGTCGTAGACGCGCAGCCCCTCCCAGACCGCGTCGCCTCCCTGCACGGCCGAGTCGAACGGACTGATCCCGGCCTGGTCCCGGTGCACGAGCTCGCCGTTGACGTTGACGAGGAGGTCCCGGTTGCGCGGATCGAAGGTCTGGAGCATCGGGGTTCAGGCGGTGAGTCGTTCGGCGTGGAGGCGCTCGTAGTGCGGCCGGCAGGCGGCGAGCACCGGCTCGAGCTCGGTGGGCAGCGTTCCCGTCCGCGGCCGCCAGTCCTGGAATCCCGTCGTTCGCTCGACGCTGTCGTACCAGTACTCGGCCCAGCAGCCGTCGGAGTCACGACGCCCCTCGGGCCAGTGGAGCATGGCCTCGTCGAACGCGAGGTCCAGGCGCTCGCACAGCGCACGCAGCAGAGCCTCGGGCGCCTCGAGCACGTCCTTCGCGTCGAGCACGGGCGGCTTCCGGCCGCCTCGTCGCTCGATCTCGTCGAAGAGCTCGACCTGCTGCGGCAGGCCGGTGTCCTCGGGCCGCGGATGCGGCGTGACCTTCGAGAGCGACAGCAGCATCTCGCGCGGATCGCGCAGCAGGAAAGCGTGCCGGAGGTCCCACAGCCAGGCGCGCTCCACCTCGGGCAGCAGGTGGTGCGCCATGTGCTTCTGATAGAAGACGGACGCACCGGCGGGAACGGGCCCGGTCAGGCGCTCGGCGACGCGACGCCAGTCCGTCTCCTCGTGCGCGATGATGCGTTCGGCGCCCGGATGCGGGAGACCCGTGCGCTCCAGGTAGAAGCCGTAGAGCGGCTCGTCGACGACGACGGCGTCGGAACGGTTCTCGAAGGCGCGCATCATCGCGGTCGAGATGTTGCGCGGTCCGGACCACATGGCGATGCGTACGGGTTCCATGGCGAGGCGCGGTTATGCCCCGGGGTTCCGGAACCGTCCAGAGGCGCCGGCACGAAAAAACCCCGGGGCCGCGAAGGCGACCCCGGGGCAGTCGATCGAACGACCGCTCAGCGGTTGTTCTTCTTCTTGCGCAGCTCGTCGGCCGCGGTCTTCGCCTGCTCGACGAGGATCGTGCCCGGATACTCGCTGCGCAGGTCTTCCATGTCCTCGATCAGCTTCGTGAGCTTCTTGCTCGAGGTGACGTCACGGCCCTTCGCGATCAGCTTCGCGAGCTTCTTCTGGCCTTCGAGCACGCGCTTCGCGTCCGCGTCGCCCAGAACCTGTTCGACGACCTTGGCCACGTCCTCGGCCTGCGGCAGACCCTTCAGCGCCTTCTCCGCCTCTTCTCCGAGCTCGACGGCGGCCAGGTAGTCCTTCCGCTCGAGCGCGGCGGCCGGCGCCGCGGCGACGGAGGCGATCTTGGCCTCGACGACCTGGAGGTAGTCGCCCTCGAGCGACTGGGCTTCGCTCAGCGCGGTCGCCAGCTTGTTGGAGAGGAGCGCCTTCTTCACCTTGGAGGCTTCCTTCGGCCACTCCCAGAACGGCTTCGAGATGGCGCCCTCGAGCGCGGCCTCGACCATCGCGTCGTTGATCTTCCCGGGGTGCCCCGCGTAGACGATCGTGCCGCTCGCGTCGACGAGCACGCTACTGGGGATCCCGCGCACGCCGAAGTAGCGCGCCATGGAGCCCTTCTTGTCGTAGGCGAAGCCGCTCATCAGCTTCTTCTTCTTCACCCACTTCTCGGTGTCCGACTGTCCCTCGCTGGTGACGCTGAGGATCGACAGACCCTTCTCCTCGTACTTCTTCTGGAGCTCGTTCAGGTGCCCGACCTGAGATCCGCAGGGGCCTCACCAGTAGGCGAAGAACTCGATGAGTAGGGCGCGACCTTGGAAGTCCTCGAGCGCCTCGGCCCCGGTCTGGGTGAAGTCGTCGAGCTCGAAGTCCATCGGCATCTTGGACCCGACGCTCTGCGCACCCGAGACGGACGCGAGCAGCCCGAGGAAGACGGGAATCAGTTTGCGAAACATGATCGGCGAGATCGGAGGTACGTGGGTGGTGGATCAGACTCCGAGGCCATGCTAGGCGCGAAGCCGGAAGGCGACAAGACGGCCCGTGGGGGCCGCCGGCGCACGTTCGGGGTGCTTCCCTCTCCGTGACGGTGCGAGGCCCGAAAGGGTTCTACGCGGACGCGGAACTTCCCGTGAGAAGGGTCCTCGCCCGCACGCAACCGTTACGCGCTGGCTCCTCTCCCGCGGCGGCGCCCCGGGGGACGAGACCGTTCGGGCCCGGAGGAGCCGGGCCCTGCGACCGACTCAGCTCTCGTTCGCGACCTGGGAACGGGCCGTGACCGTGGCCTCGAACTTCCACTGGTCGTTCCCCACCTGACCGGGCTTCAGGTTCTGGAACGGGTCCAGCTTGATGTGGGTCACCTTCAGGCGCGGGTTGTTGTCCTCGAGCATGAAGAGGAAGTTGCCCAGCGTGCTCAGCGAGTACTTCTGCGAGCGCTCCGCCGGCCGGATCTTGTACATCTGGTCACGGATGTCGGAGCGCGGGCTCTTCTCGCTCGGAATGATCTCGAGCTCGCCGATCCCCGCCAGGTCGTCGGCGGCGGTCACGCGGATGAAGGTGGTGAAGTCCGTCTCGTCGAGGTCGCCCGAGCCCTTCGCGAGCTCCTGGTACTGGTCCACCTCGATGCCGAGCTCCTGGATCTCGCGCACCAGGTCCGGCGTGCGCTCGAGCTCGACCAGGATCTCCGCGAGACGATCGGTCTTCTCCTTCACGAAGTAGCCGAGCACCGCGGACACGAGCAGCGACACCACGATCACCGCGCGCGGGAAGTTCATGTTGCGGAAGAAGTCGCTCACGAGCCCTGCTCCTTCATCTGCGCCGCGTCCCGCTCCTGGATCCAGAGCGCCACGTCGATGTCCATGCGGATGTTGTCGTAGCTCAAGCCACCGCCGTCGGGGAACGGCTTCGAGGTGACCTCCTCGTAGTTGCTGCACCAGCTCATCGAGCGCATCTCGCGCATGAACTCCGCGTGGTGCTGCGTCGCCTCGGTCGAGGCGCCGAAGAAGTCCATGTTCATCCGGATCTCGACGTGGTCCTTCGACCGCGAGCTGCCGGTGGCCTGGATGAAGCGCGCGTCCATGCTGCGCACGGCGAAGCGGCCGACGCGGTCACCCATGCCGTCGAGCACGCCCATCACGAGCGTCGTCGCCTGCAGGGAGGACTGCGGCTGCGCGAAGTCACTGATCTGACCGAGGTCCGTCTTCAGGCGCTTGAGCTCGCGCTCCAGCCCCGTCCGGATCAGTGCGATCTCCTGGAACTTCGTCTGGGGAAGCTCGCCGGCCTCGGCGCGGCGCATGACCGTCTCGAGCTGCTCCGGCGGGTTCTTCAGACGACCCGGGTAGGGCGGGACGCTCTCGGGGTCCGGCAGGAGGTACGCGTTGGAGTGACGCAGCCACAGCTGCATGTCTCCGGGCTCGTTCTTCGCGAGCTTGCCCTCGTCCCGCCAGTGGATGCGCTTCTGCGTGACGATCAGCTTCACGCCGAGCAAGGTGCAGAGCAGCAGCGAGAACACCGCCAGCGGGAGCTCGAGCCGCTCGAACTTGCCCGTGAACTTCAGCTCCTCGCGGCGCAGGTCGGGCTTCAACTGTCCGGCGCCGAGCGCGCG
>CAZDYS010000119.1:4845-9616 GCA_964509445.1 uncultured Planctomycetaceae bacterium | reverse complement strand
GAAGGGACTCGAACCCTCGACATTCAGCTTGGGAAGCTGACACTCTACCAACTGAGTTACGCCCGCTCGGGAGGCCCGACAGGCTAGCGCCGGAGCGCCTCCGAGGGAAGCGCGGGCAAGCGGCGACGCCGCGCTCCGGGGGGCGCTGGCGCTGTTCCCGGGGCAGGTTCTCGCCCCGTCGTGGCGCGCGCGTGGACGCGCTTCCCGAGCTCGCTGCGCGATGCCGTTCGCGCGAATCGAGCTGAGCGGGGAGAGGAGCACGCGACGCTCGTCGACGCGTGGCTCTTGGTGGCCGTCTGTCGCGTCGCCGACGCGCACGTGTCGGAGCACGTGGCGCAGCGGGGGCGTGCAGCGTTACCTGCGGCAGGGGGCGGGGTACTCTCCGTACCACCATCCCCTCGGCCCCAAGACCCGCATGCGCTTCCTCCCCCTGCTTGCCCTCCTGGTCTGGAACGCACCCTCGCGTGCGCAGCACGCCGCTCTTGGCGAGGACTGGGTCGGGATGCATCGGAGACCCGGTCCGACCACGATCGCTCTCCGCGTCGAGGATGGCTCCACCCTCGCCGTCGAGCTGACGCCCATCGCGGTCTGGGAGCCCGGCGGGACCGCACGCGTCGTCGGACCGGACGGCAAGGAGCAACGTCTGGCGCCGAGCGTCGCGACCTTCCGCGCGAGCGTGCCGGGGCGTGCGAGCTCCGGCTTCCTGGGGGTCTCGGCGACGTTGACGGACGGCTATCTGACCCTGGACGGGGAGAGCTACGCGTTCTTCGGGGAGGCCGGCACGGTTCGACTGGACGCCATGCCCGCGGCGGAGTCCGCGCCTCCGCTCTGTCGCGCGTCGATCCCTCCTCCGACGACGAGCCCGGTCGTCGCGCCCCGCTCCGGTCTTCCCACGCTGCGGACCGCGGACACCTTCGTCGAGGTCGACCACCCCTTGCGGCAGGTGTTCGGCAGCAGCCAGGAGGCCGTCGACTACGCGACGCTGTTGGTGGCCGCGTCGAGCGAGATCTACCGGCGCGATCTCGGCGTCACCTTCCGCCTGCCGGACGGCTACCTCCGCGTCTGGGAGACCCCGACGCCCTGGCCGACCCTGGATCCGCGTTTCGTGCAGCCCGCGGTCGAGTTCGGGGACTGGTGGAGGAGCGCGGCGAACCCGCTGTCCTCCCTGCCGCGCAGCCTGGTCCACTGCCTCACGCACTACTACAACCCGGTGAGCGCCTCGTTCCACTGGGGCTGGGCACGCGACTACCTGGGGATCTGCAAGCGGCGCACGGGCTACGCGGTCTCGAGCCTGGTGGGCAACAACCGGTTTCCGGCGCCGCACACGAATCGCCGGAACGGGGACCTCTACCTGTTCTGCCACGAGTCGGCGCACGTCTACGGCACGGCGCACACGCACGAGTACTCTCCGCCGATCGGCTGCGACGACGGGTCCGGGCCCGACGGCGGAACCCTGATGAGCTACTGCTACGGGAACCCGCCGGTCGCCCCGATCGGCATGCGGTTCCACGAGCGCGTGCAGGACCTCCTGCGCGCGGAGCTCCCGAACTTCGCTTGCCTCACCGTTCGCACGCTGGACCTCGGAGACTACGACGCGAACGGCGTCCTCGATCCCCGCGACCTGTCCGCCTTCGACGCGGTCCGCGCGCAGGGCTTCGTCTCCCGGGCGGCGGAGGAGGTCTTCGACATGGATCGCAGCGGGCGGGTCGACGACCTGGACCGCGCGCTCCTGGTCGCCCGTCTCAGCCAGCCGGCCACCTCCCTGCTGTTCAACGGGAGCGGTTCGAACCGCCTCGGCTACGGTCCTCGCTCGCAACCCGTGCTCGGCCAGACGTGGGAGGCGATCGTCGGACTCCACAGCGGGGTCCCGCTCCTCACCTGTCTCCTGGCTGTCCTGAACCGTGCCCAGCCCCCGGTCCTCACCCGGTTCGGCGAACTCCTGATCGAGCCTCCGGGCGGGGGCGGGACGCTCGCGTTCCGGAGCTTCGCCTGGACCGACGGGACCGTCGCGGTCCATCGCCGCGACGTTCCGTTCGACATCGGGTTGGTCGGACTGGAGATCCAGAGCCAGGCGGCCGTCCTCGCGGCCGACGGGGTGGAGCTCCTGAACGGGTTGACGCTGCAGTTCGGTTCCTACTGAAGAAGCTCCGAGGGAGAGGCCGACAGCCGGCGAAACCGCGCTCCGGGGGGCGCTGAGGCCGGTTTTTGGGCAGATTCTCGCGCCGTCGTGGGGCGCGTGGGGACGCGCTTCCTAAGCTAGCCGCGCGATGGCTTCCGGGCGGAACGAGCAAGGGGGAGAGGTGCGCGCGACGCTCGTCGACGCGCTGCTCCTGGTGGCCGTCTGGTGCGTCGCGCGGGCGGTGCTGTTCGAGGCCAAGGACGGGTACGTCGCGCGCGGCGTGTTCGATCTCGCGGTGCGCAGCGGTGCGCGGCACCTGCTCGAGGGGGCGCTGTGGTGCGCGCTCCCGGCGCTCTGCGCGAGCGTCCTCGGACGGGCGGACCTCGTGCAGCGCGGATGGTTCGGGAAGCTCCTCCTGGTCCTCGGCGTCGCGGGCTGGACCTACGCCTTCGTCGGCTTCCGCGTGCCGCACCTCGCGTGGTACGTGCCGGGGACCTTCGGCACGACGGCCCAGCTCGTCCACGCGGGGCTGGTCGGCCTCGGGCTCGTGCTCGGCGTCGCGACGACCTGCGGCTGTCTGCGCTCCCTGCGCAGCGCGATCGCCGTGGGAGGCGTGCTGCTCCTCGCCGCCGCCGGAGCCGCGCGCTTCGTCGTCCCGCACGTCGGCACGCCGCGCGACGCGCGCCCCGACGTGGTGCTGATCTCGCTCGACACGCTGCGCGCGGATCGGCTCGGCTGCTACGGCTACGAGCGGCCGACGAGTCCCGAGCTCGACCGCTTCGCGTCCACGGCGCTGGTGTTCGAGCACGCGTTCACGCCCCAGCCGTGGACCCTGACCGCGCACGCGACGATGCTGACCGGCCTGTACCCGTCGGTGCACGCGATGAGCGAGACCCAGGCGCTGCCGGCGGCGATCCCGACGCTCGCCGGGACGCTGCGGGAGGCCGGCTGGACGACCGCGGCGGTCGTGGATCGCGTCGAGTGGCTGCAGCCGATGTTCGGGCTCGACCGCGGGTTCCAGGTCTACCAGAACCTCGCCGACGACGCGGGCATGAAGGTCGACCGCATCGTGGAGCTCCTGGACGACCTCGGGGACACGCGGCTGTTCCTGTTCGCGCACTTCTACGACGCGCACTCCGACTGGCAGATCCAGCCCTACGACGCCGCGGAGCGCGATCTGGAGCTGTTGACCGCGCCCTTCGACGGTCCCTGGGAGCGGCCCGGCGAGGACGTCGTGCGCGCCACCAACTACTTGGTCGGGTTCCGCGAGCGCGGCGAGGTGCTGCCGCCGGACGAGCTCGCGCACGTGTCCGACCAGTACGACGCCGGCGTGCGCACGCTGGATCGTCAGATCGGCCGGCTGCTCGACGAGCTCGAGGTGCGCGGACGGCTCGCGAACGCGATCGTGCTGATCACGGCCGACCACGGCGAGGAGCTGTTCGAGCACGGCCAGCCGCTGCACCTGCAGCACTACACGGAGTGCGTGCAGGTCCCGTTCCTGCTGCGCGCGCCGAACAGCCTGGTCGGGCCGCTCGCGAACGGAGGACCCCAGGTGAGCCTGGTCGACGTCGTGCCGACGATCCTCGAGCTCGCCGGCGTCGAGACGCCGCCGACCCAGGGGCGTTCGCTCGCCCCGCTCGTCCGCGGAGAAGACGTGGAGCTCGACGCGCGCGTGCTGCTCGTGTCGCGCGAGCTCGAGCTCGGCGCCCGGACCCGGACCTGGAGCGTCGTGCCGCGCAAGGGGCGGGCGCCGGGGTGGTTCGAGCTCGCGACGGATCCGGGCGAGACGCGCGACCTGGGGGAGGGGGCCGACCCGGACTCCGCGGAGCCCGCCTGGCGAGAGGAGGCCGCGGCCTGGCTCGCGGAGGAGGCGCAGCGGAACGAGCTCCTGCGCCGGCACTTCGGCGCCGGGGAAGCGGTGGAGCTGACGGAGGCCGAGCGCGACGCGCTGTCGGCCCTCGGCTACGGGGGCGACGAGGCCGACTGACCCGGACGGCCGTTCGGGGGGGGCGAGCGAGGAAGGTTTTCGCTCCCCGGCCCGAAACCGCCGGCGCCCGGCGCGGGTCCTGGATCCCGGATCCCCGAGGCGGGTGGGGGCTCGGGACGGGCGGCGCGAGGACCGGGAACGGGCGCCGCCGGGTCCCGTCCGCCCGCTATCCTGCCCGCATGCTGCGCTTCGACCTCCCCGCCGCCCGCCTGCGTTCCGTCGCCTGGATCGAAGGCTGGTCCTACGTCCTGCTGCTCTTCGTGGCGATGCCGCTGAAGTACCTGGCGGGCCTGCCCCTGGCGGTGCGGATCGTGGGCTCGGCCCACGGGGCCCTGTTCGTGTGGCTGTGCCTCTTGATCGCCTCCGGCATCCTCTCGCGAGGGCGCTCGATGGGGTGGGGCGTGCGCCTCTTCGTGGCCTCCCTGGTGCCCTTCGGGACGTTTTTTCTCGACCGGGAGCTGCGCGAGGAAGAGGCCGCGGATCGCCGCTCCGCGGAGCCCTGAGTTTCCTGGCGGACCGCGATTCGGATCTGCGTCTAGGTCCTCTGGGGAACGTCAGGGATCCTTTAACGCAGCGAGTGCGTCCAAATAACGCAGCGAGTGCGTCCAAACTCCCGCATCCGACGATCCCCGGCTAGACTGTGGACGATCCCCGGCTAGACTGTG
>CAZDYS010000119.1:0-4745 GCA_964509445.1 uncultured Planctomycetaceae bacterium | reverse complement strand
GACGATCCCCGGCTAGACTGTGGACGATCCCCGGCTAGACTGTGAGTGGATCCCCCCACCCTCCGTTCCCCCGGAAGCCCCCTTCGAACTGCACCCCATGAAGGCTCGTCTCGTGTCCCTGCTCGGGGTCCTTGCCCTGCTGCTCCTGGCCGTCCCAGCCGAAGCGCAGCGCCGAGGACAGCCTGGGGCCGGAAGGCCCCTCCGCCCGGCGACCTACCGCTTCGCTCCGGACCTCGTCGTCTCCGAAGCCGGCCTCGCGTTCGGCGCGGTCGAGAAAGACGTTCCGAGCACGCTCACGTTCGATCTCGAGAACCTGGGCAACGCGCGCGCGGCGCTGAACGAGGTGGCGATCCTGCCCGCAGGCGCGGGCAACGGGGTCGCCTGGTCGATCGAGTTCGACGGTCAGTCCTACGCGGGGGGCGAAGGGGCGACCAACTACCCGATGATGCGCACGATCGAGCCGAAGGAGGTCGTGACCGTCACGGTGACCTTCACGCCGACGCTCGAGCAGTACGACGCGCTCGACCTGCGCTTCCGCGGCGACTTCGACGCGGACGACACCATCGACACGCTCTTCGTCGACGTGTCCGGCCTGGGCGGCCACTCCGCGGACCCGTACCTGCACGTCGTCATCGAGGCGATCGACTACGTCGTCGACTGGGACGGCAACGGCTCGGAGGAGGTGACCCTCGAGGGCACCGGGTCGCACACCCACGAGCCCGGACGCTCGCTCACCATGTTCGAGTGGGCCGAGGGGGCCAGCGTGCTCTCGACGGACCCGGTGACGCAGCAGGTGTTCACGGTCGGCCCGCACACGGTCGACCTCACGATCTACGACGACGGCCTCCCGCAGCGCGACCTGACCGGGTCCGAGGAGTTCGTGGTCATCACGGCCGGCGAGATCCCCGGCGTGCTGGCGCGCTACTACGACGCGGCCGGCGTGGGGGCCAGCTCGCTCCTGAACGCCGTTCCCACGAACGCGGACTTCGCCGAGGTGCTCTCGACGCCGAACCTCGCCGCGGGAGCGGAGGTGGGCTCCTCCGAGTTCACGCTCGACACGATGGTGCGGCTGACCTCGGACGTGAACATCACGACCGCGGGGACCTACACGTTCCCGGTGGTCGGGGGGTCGTCCCACGTGATCGAGCTCGACGGCGCGCCCGTGGTGGGCCCGCTCGTGCTGGGCGTGGGTACCTACGAGCTCGAGGTGCGCGTGGCCGTCGACGACGCCACCGTGGACCTGCCGATCGAGGTCAGCCTGGCGCTCGACACCGGGACGCCGACGGCCTTCCAGCCGGAGGACCTCACGCACGATCAGGCCAGCATGCTGCCGGTCCTGAACGAGATGCCGACGCTCGGCATCGACTCCGGCGGCAACATGATCACGATCGAGGGGCTGGGCTTCTTCCCGAGCTCCGGCGTGACGGTCCACTGGGGTGCCACGGACTTCACCGAGGTCGACTTCGACAGCCTCGACGAGAACACGATCGCGTTCTACTCGCCGCCCGGGTCGGGAACGATCGACGTCACCGTCGAGACGCCCAACGGGCTCTCGAACGTCATCCAGTACCAGTACAGCCCGACGGGGCCGGTCCCGATCCGCTTCCTCCTGGCGCTCACGGAGGCGGTCACCGAGCCGACCACCGGGGTCTGGGGGCCGGACCGCCGGCTCTACGTGGTCACGAACACCGGCCACCTGCACGCGCTCACCTTCGACGACACGTACTCCACCGTGCTGTCGAACACCGTCTACCCGGGCATCTCGTCGCTGACGAACCACAACGCGCTGGGCATCGCGGTGAACCCCTACGACCCGCCGTCTCCGGTCAAGCTCTACATCGGGCACGGCGAGCACTACCTGAACGGCGGCGGATCCTTCGTCGGTCCCTCCGACTACACCGGCGAGGTCACGATCCTCGAGGGTCCGAACTTCGACACCCCCGTGCCGCTGATCACCGGCCTGCCGACCTCGAACCACGACCACGCGGTGAACGCGATCGAGTTCGACAACAACGGCGACATGTACATCGCCGTCGGCGGCAACACGAACGCGGGCGTCAAGCACCCGCTGTCGGGAGACCTGCCCGAGTCGCCGTTCTCCGCGGCGATCCTGCGCGCGTTCACGTCGCGGCCCGGCTTCAACGGCGTCGTGACCTACACGCACTCGGACACGCAGCTCCCGAGCACCGACCAGGTGGAGGGCGAGATGGTCGACGCCGATCCGGGCATCGACATCGAGGTCTTCTCTCCCGGTCTGCGGAGCTCGTTCGACCTGGTGTACAGCACGAAGAAGTGGCTGCTGTGCACGGAGAACGGTCCCAACATCGGCTTCGGCGCGGCCTCCACCGGGCCTTCGAGCGAGACGGCGGACCCGTTCGACTCGGACGAGATCAACCGCCTCGAGTACGACGTCTACTACGGCTCGCCGCACCGCGGTCGCGGTCGCTACGACGCGCGGCAGTACATCTACCGCGGGTCGCTCAACAACCCGGAGCCGTCCATCCCCGGCGAGTTCCGGCAGATGGCGAGCTGGACGCCCTCCTCCTCGGGCGGCATCGACGAGTACCGTGCCGACACGTTCCTCGGTCAGATTCGCGGGCAGTTCATCGTGCAGGAGTACCTCGACTCCACGCGCCGCGTGACCTTCGACTCGACGGGCCGCAAGAGCATCGCGCAGGCGGTCATCTCGCCGTTCACCGGCGGCCTGGGCGCGGTCACGCTGCCCGGCGGCGCGATCGCTTCGGTCAACTACAACGACGACTCGGTGCAGGTCCTCACCGTCGACGACCTCTCGGCCGTCGGGCTGGTGGTGCACGACGTCTTCCCCTGGCGCGCGCCGTCCGGCGGAGGCTACCCGTTCACGATCGCCGGCGTCGGCTTCGGCAACCTCGCGAACACCTCCGTCACGATCGGCGGGCTGAGCGCGACGCTGACCCGCGTGAGCGCCACCCGCATCGAGGGGACGGTCCCGATGAACCCGTCGCCCTCGAAGGAGCTGGTCGACATCGTCGTCACCGTGGACGCGAGCTCCGACACGCTCGAGGACGCGTTCCGCTACCTGCCCGCCGGGCCCGGTCTCGAGACCGGAGACTGGATCTCGCTGCCGAACGTGCCGACGCAGCTCGGTGAGGTCTCGGCCGGCGTCATCGGCGACAAGATGTACCTGGTGGGGGAGCCGAACGGCATCACCTACGTCTACGACATCACGAACGGCTGGTGGCTGCCCAACGGCGCCAGCCGCCCGCACATCGGCCACCACCACGCGGCCGAGGTCGTCGACGGCAAGCTCTACCTGATCGGCGGGCTCGACGGTGGGTCCGAGGGCAAGGTCCAGATCTACGACCCCGTGCTCGACTCCTGGAGCCTGGGCGCGGACATGAGCTGGGCCGGCGGCTCGGTGAACACCTGCGTGATCGACGGCCTGATCTACGTCTCCGGCGGGATCGTCACGACCTTCACCGTGAACAACTGCGCGGTCTACGACCCGGTGCTCGACAGCTGGACGGCGCTGGCGGCGATGCCCGACGGGCGGAACCACGCCGCGGCCGGCACCGACGGCGAGAAGTTCTGGATCTTCGGCGGCCGCAAGGGCGGCAACTTCGTCGCGAACGGCTTCGATCAGGTGTTCGTCTACGACCCGGTCGCGGACACCTGGGAGTCCAGCGACGACGTCGGCTCCTCGCTCGTCCCGCTCCCGATCGGGCGCGGCGGCACGGGCAAGGCGATCTGGTACCAGGACGAGTTCTACGTGATCGGCGGAGAGACCTCGAACGGCCCCGGCGCGACGATCGACAACGTGTACGACCGCGTCGACGTGTACGACCCGGCGACGAACACCTGGCGCCTCGACGAGCCGATGAAGACGCCGCGCCACGGCATCTTCCCGGTGCTCTACGAGAGCCGGATCTTCCTGCCCGGCGGTGGCCTGCAGGCCGGCTTCGGGCAGAGCAACGTGTTCGACGAGCTCAACCGCCAGTAGGCGCGTGACGGACGCCGCGGCTTCCTCGCTCGGTCCGATCCGGCGTCGCGTGACGCGGATCCTCGCCGGCGAGGATCCGCAGCTGCTCGCGCGCATGCCTTCGGGCTTCGCGATCCTCGGGAAGTTCCAGCCGGACCCGGTACGCGGCGCGTGCATGCTGCTCCCGCACGCCGACGTCGCGTCGCCGAACGACCTCGCGCCGCCCGACCGGGCCGCGTTCTTCGCGGACCTGGTGCTGCTCGGGGACGCGATCCTCGACGTGACCGGCGCGGAGCGGATCAACTACCTCGTGCTCTGCAACCAAGTGCCCGAGTTGCACGGACACTGCATTCCCCGCTTCGCGGAGGAGGATCCCGTGCTGCGCAAGCAGGGACCGTTCGAGGCCTACGACTTCGGCGCCGCGCGCGTCGCCGACGCGCTGGGGGAGGATCGCGAGCTGCACGCCGCGCTCCGGGACGCGCTGCTGCGTCACCTCGGAGCCAGCTGAGGCTCGCGCGGTGCCCGGGCCCGCGCCGCCGCGGCGGGACCGCTCGTGCGTCGGGGAGAGCGCGCGCGAGGCGTCGGTCGTAGCGAACGAGCGCTTCCATCCCGACCCCCCACCCGCCACGGGGAAGACGGACGGGAGCCGCCGCGGGTTGCGGTCTCGTTCGCGGCTCCTTGCGCCCCCTGGCAGGGGACGCGGGGCCGCGCGCAACCCTCGGGCCTGCGTGTCCTGTGGCCGTTGCCCCCGGGGCGTCAGGGGACTGGCCCCGGCGCGGACACCGGG
>CAZDYS010000118.1:0-9740 GCA_964509445.1 uncultured Planctomycetaceae bacterium | reverse complement strand
TCCACGCTCCCGGGCCGAGGAGCCGGCCCGGCGGCCGGCGGCGCCCGAATCGGCCGGGGCGCTGCCGCCGTGCGCATCCCGTCCCGGAGTGGGGATCGGACGCGACGGGTCTGCATCCCGTTCCGCGCCTCCGACGAAGACTGAGCTGCGGGGAATCGGCCGACCAACGGCTGTGTCGCGCCCTCTCCGCCGCTAGGATACGCGGCCAAATTTCGGCTGCGGCGGGGTCGTCGCAGGCGTTTCTCCCCGCTCCGCCTCGGCTTCCGACGCCCCGACTCTCCCGCATGGCCACGATCCGGATCAAGCGCGGCCTGGACGTTCCGCTCCACGGCGCGCTTCCCACTCACGAGCCGACCGAACGGCTCGACGTCAAGCGCGTCGCGCTCCTGCCCCAGGAGACCCTCGGCATCAAGACGAGGATGCTCGCGCAGGAAGGCGACGCGGTGCAGGTCGGCAGCCCGCTCTTCTGCGACCGCCGCGACGAGACCGTGCTCTACACGTCGCCCGCGGCGGGCAAGGTCGTCGCCGTGAACCGCGGCGAGCGGCGCGCCGTGCTGTCCGTGGTCGTGGAGGCCGACAACTTCGACGACGAGGTCGCGACCGAGAGCCTCGACCTCTCGCGCGCCGGCCGAGACGAGGTGCGCGCGGCGCTGATCGGCTCCGGCCTGTGGCCGACGCTACGGCGGCGCCCCTTCGACAAGGTGGCCCAGACCACGGACGAGCCGTTCGCGATCGTGGTCCAGGCCCACGACTCGAGCCCGCTCGCCCCGGACCTGCGCGAGGTCGTGCGCGGACGCGAAGGCGACGTGCAGGCGGGCCTCCTGGCGCTCACCAAGCTGACCTCCGGCAAGGTGCACCTCGCCGTCGCGGACGGCGCCGACTGGAGCGCCTGCCGCGCCGAGGGCGTGACGGAGACGTCCTTCGCCGGCCCGCACCCCTCGGGAGCCGCGGGGACGTCGATCCACTTCCTCGCCCCTGCCGGCGCCCAGCGCGTCGTCTGGTACGTGGGCGTGCAGGACGTGGCGGACGTCGGTCGCTTCCTCACCTCCGGCTCGCGCCCGACCGCGCGCGTCATGGCGATCACCGGCCCGGAGGCGAAGGCCCCGAAGCTGGTCCGCACGCGCCCCGGCGCCGACACGGCGCAGCTCCTGGACGGCGAGTCCAGCGCGAAGGAGCCGCGCGTGGTGAACGGCTCCGCGCTCTGCGGCAACGCGGCCAACCCGGGCTCCGAGACGGGCTTCCTCGGGCGCTACGCGACGCAGCTCACGGTCCTCGAGAACGAGATCGACCGGGACTTCCTCGGCTGGGCCCTGCCGGTCAACAACCGGTTCAGCCTGACGAACACGATCCTGGACAAGTTCTTCAAGAAGCGCTTCCGGTTCGACACCGACTCGAACGGAAGCCTGCGCGCGATCGTTCCGATCGGCGTGTACGAGTCGGTCATGCCCCTCGACGTGCTCCCCACGCAGCTGATCAAGACGCTCGCCACGGGCGACGTCGAGATGGCCGAGAAGCTGGGCGTCCTGGAGCTCGGCGAGGAGGACCTCGCGCTCTGCCAATTCGTCGACCCTTGCAAGGTGCCCATCACCGAATGGCTCCGCTCCATGCTGACCACCATCGAGAAGGAGGGCTGAGGTGAAGTTCCTCCGCAACCTCCTCGACAAGGTCGAGCCGCTGTTCCACGAGGGCGGCAAGCTCGAAAAGGCCTACCCGCTCTACGAGGCGGCCGACACGTTCCTCTTCACGCCGGGAGAGAAGACGCTCTCCGGGCCGCACGTCCGCGACGGGATCGACCTGAAGCGCACGATGATCATGGTCGTCATCGCGCTCCTGCCGGCGACCCTGTTCGGGATGTGGAACGTCGGCTACCAGTTCCAGCGCGCCACGACCGACTGGGCGCTGTCGCCGGGAGACGCCGCGCACGTCGACGCGTTCCTCTACGGAGCGATGAAGTTCCTCCCGCTGTACCTCACGACCATCGCGGTCGGAGGGGCGCTCGAGGCGATCTTCGCGACGATCCGCAAGCACGAGATCAACGAGGGCTTCCTCGTGACCTCGCTCCTGTTCCCGCTGACGCTGCCGCCGGACATTCCGCTCTGGCAGGTCGCGATCGGCATCGCCTTCGGCGTGGTGATCGGCAAGGAGGTCTTCGGCGGGACGGGGATGAACATCCTCAACCCGGCGCTGACCGCGCGGATCTTCCTCTACTTCGCGTACCCGGGCGACATCTCCGGGGACCGCGTCTGGGTGTCCGGCTCCTACGGGGACGGCTGGATCGACGGCGCGACCGGCGCGACGCCGCTGGGCTACTTCTTCGCGAGCGGCAACGACATGCCCGGCATGGACGCCGCGCTCCACATCTCCTGGATGGACGCCTTCATGGGCTGGATTCCCGGCTCGATCGGGGAGACGTCCACCCTCGCGTGCCTCATCGGCGCGGCGATCCTGATCTTCAGCGGGATCGGCTCCTGGCGGATCATGGCCGGCTGCGGCATCGGGATGTTCAGCATCGTCCTGCTCCTCGGCCTGCTCACGAGCGACGTGAACCACTACGCCGCGATCGGTCCGGAGTGGCACTTCGTCGTCGGCAGCTTCGCCTTCGGAAGCGTGTTCATGGCGACCGACCCGGTCTCCGCGGCACAGACCAACCTCGGGCGCTGGATCTACGGGATCCTGATCGGGGCGCTGACCGTGATGGTGCGGGTCCTGAATCCCGCCTATCCGGCCGGAATCATGCTCGCGATCGTGTTCATGAACGTATTCGCGCCGCTGATCGACTACTACGTCACCAAGGCCAACATCAAGCGCAGGACGGCCCGCCTTGAACTTCAGTAACTCCTACATCGTCGGCTTCATCTTCGCGCTCTGCCTGGTGTGCTCGGCGGCCGTCTCGGCGCTCGCCGTGGGCCTCAAGCCCCAGCAGGAAGAGAACAAGCGCCTCGACAAGGCCAAGCAGATCGTCCAGGTCGCCGGCCTCGTCGAGCCCGGTCAGCCCATCACGCCGGAGGAGATCGCCGCGCTCTTCGCCGAGATCGAGGAGAAGGTCATCGACCGCGTGTCCGGTCAGGTGCTGGACATCGACCCGGACACCGTCGACCCGCGTGCGGCCGCCAAGGATCCCGCTCTCTCGCAGGAGACGCCGGATTACAAGAGCCTCTACGCCGCGACGCAGGTCACGCGCCTGCCGGACCAGCTCAAGGTCTACTTCGTGAACGTGGCCGGCAGCGAGTCCATCGTCCTGCCGATCCACGGCTACGGGCTGTGGACGACGCTGTACGGGTTCCTCGCCGTGCGCCCGGACCTGTCCGAGGTCGTCGGCATCACCTACTACGAGCACGGCGAGACGCCCGGGCTCGGCGGAGAGGTGGACAACCCCGGCTGGAAGGCCCAGTGGCCCGGCAAGATCCCGTTCGGGAACGACGGAGAGCTCTTGCTCCAGGTCCTCAAGGCCGGCGCACCGGTGACCCGTCCCGAATCGCAGGTCGACGGACTCTCCGGCGCGACCATCACGACCAAGGGCGTCGACTCGATGCTCAAGCTGTGGCTCGGCGAGCACGGCTACGGACCCTTCTTCCAGGCGCTGCAACAGAGCTAGACCGACGTCATGGACAAGGAAACCAAGAAGACCCTGCTGGATCCGCTCCACGTCGCGAACCCGATCACGCTCCAGGTGCTCGGGATCTGCTCGGCGCTGGCGGTGACGACCAAGCTCGAGGCGGCGCTCGTGATGAGCGCGGCGCTGACGTTCGTGCTGACCAGCTCGAACTTCATCATCTCGCTGCTTCGCAACAAGATCCCCGGCAGCATCCGGATCATCACCCAGCTCGCGATCATCGCGTCGCTGGTGATCATCGCGGACCAGATCATGCGCGCGTTCTTCTTCGACGTGTCGAAGCAGCTCGCCGTGTACGTCGGCCTGATCATCACGAACTGCATCGTGATGGGTCGCGCCGAGGCCTTCGCGATGGCCAACCCGCCGCTCAAGAGCGCCCTGGACGGCTTCGCGAACTCGCTCGGCTACAGCCTGATCCTCGTGTACGTGGCGCTCTTCCGGGAGCTCCTGGGCAGCGGCAAGATCCTCGGGTTCGAGGTGCTGCAGTCCGTGCGCGCCGACGGCTGGTACGTGCCCAACGGCCTGATGGTCCTGTCCCCGGGCGCGTTCTTCCTGATCGGCCTGTTCATCTGGATCCAGCGTTCGGTCACTCCGAAGCTGCAGGAGGAGGAGTAGTCCGATGGAGCTCATCAACCTCGCCATCCGGGCCATCTTCATCGAGAACATGGCCCTGGCGTTCTTCCTGGGCATGTGCTCGTACCTGGCGGTGTCCAAGAAGGTCGAGACGGCGAACGGGCTCGGCCTGGCCGTCGTGTTCGTCCTCACGATCACCACGCCGATCAACGCGCTGATCCAGAACTACCTCCTCAAAGAAGGAGCGCTGGCCTGGGCCATCGGGGAAGAGGCCGCGGCGGGCTACGACCTCTCCTTCCTCGGGTTCATCGCCTTCATCGCGACGATCGCCGCCATGGTGCAGATCGTCGAGATGTCGATCGACCGCTTCTCGCCGGCCCTCTACGCCGCCCTGGGCGTCTTCCTTCCGCTGATCGCCGTCAACTGCGCGATCCTCGGGAGCTCGCTCCTGATGGTGCAGCGTGAGTACAACACGATGGAATCCCTCGTGTTCGGCTTCGGCTCCGGCGTCGGCTTCTGGCTCGCGATCATCGCGCTCGCGGCGATCCGCGAGAAGCTCAAGTACTCCAACGTCCCCCCGGGCCTTCGCGGGCTCGGCATCACCTTCATCACGACCGGTCTGATGTCGCTCGGCTTCATGATCTTCGGAGGCATCCAGCTGTGACGATCCTCCTCGGTGTGGGCATGTTCACCGCCGTCGTCCTGACGATGGTGATCATCCTCTTGGTGGCCAAGAGCCGCCTGGTCAGCTCTGGCGACGTCAAGATCGTCATCAACGGCGACGAGTCCGGCGCGGTCACGACCGCCGCCGGCGGAACCCTGCTCGCGACCCTCGCGAACGAGAAGATCTTCGTCCCGTCGGCCTGTGGCGGCGGCGGCACCTGTGCGCAGTGCCTGGTGAAGATCCACGAGGGCGGCGGTGAGCTCCTCCCCACGGAGGAAGGGCACATCACGCGCGGCATGGCGAAGGAGGGCTGCCGCCTCTCCTGCCAGGTCAAGGTGAAGCACGACATGAAGATCGAGGTCCCCGAATCGGTCTTCTCCGTGCAGAAGTGGGAGTGCGAGGTCGTCTCCAACGAGAACGTCGCGACGTTCATCAAGGAGTTCAAGGTGCGGCTCCCGGAGGGCAAGAAGATCGACTTCGTCTCCGGCGACTACATCCAGATCGAGATCCCCGAGCACGACGTCGCCTACAAGGACTACATCGTCGAGGACGAGTACCGGGAGGACTGGGACAAGTTCGACCTGTGGCGCTACCGCTCGAAGACCGACGAGGTGGTCGAGCGCGCCTACTCGATGGCGAACTACCCCGCCGAAGGCGACGACATCGTGATGCTCAACGTGCGGATCGCCTCGCCCCCGCCGCGTCTCCCCGACGTGCCGCCGGGCAAGGGCTCCTCCTACATCTTCGCGCAGAAGCCCGGCGACAAGGTGATCATCTCGGGCCCCTACGGGGAGTTCCACATCCAGGAGACCGAGCGCGAGATGCTGTTCATCGGCGGTGGCGCCGGCATGGCTCCTCTGCGCAGCCACATCATGCGCCTCCTCGAGACGGACAAGACCAAGCGCAAGATGTCGTACTGGTACGGCGCCCGCTCGCTGCGCGAGATGTTCTACGTCGAGGACTTCGACCGCCTGGCCGAGGAGAACGACAACTTCGAGTGGCACGTCGCGCTCTCGGAGCCGCTGCCCGAGGACAACTGGGAGGGCTCGACCGGCTTCATCCACCAGGTCGTGCTCGACGAGTACCTCTCGAACCACCCGGCTCCGGAGGAGTGCGAGTACTACCTCTGCGGCCCGCCGATGATGAACTCGGCCGTGCTCAACATGCTCGACAGCCTGGGCGTCGACCCGGAGAACATCCGTCTCGACGACTTCGGCGGCTGATCTCATGACGCGGACGCTCCTCCCTTCTTCCGGTGCGAGCGCGAACGAGGAGGCGACCGGTGCGTGCATCGGTCGCCTCTTCGCGTTCGGGGCCGGGGTGCTCTCTCTCGCCGCCTGCTCCTCCGGGACGCCGTCCACCAGCCCTGCGACGGAGCCCGTCGTCGAGCTCGACGGCCGCGCGATCGGCACGACCTGGTCGCTGCTCGTGGTCGACCCGGAGGAGGACGCGGATCCGGACGCTCTCCGGAGCCTGGTCGAGGGGGCCGTCGCGCGGATCGACCTCGCCGCGAGCAACTGGCGCGAGGACTCCGAGATCGCGGCCATCGACGCCCTCGCCGTCGGAGAGGAGCTGTCCATCTCCGAGGATCTCTCGACGATCCTGAACCAGGCGCTCCTGGTCCACCTGCGGTCCGAGGGCGCCTTCGACCCCACCGTGGGACCGCTCGTGGCCGCCTACGGCTTCGGCGCGGGCGCGAGCGAGGAACCGCCGACGGAGGCGGAGCTCGACGCGGCCGCCGCGCGCCTCGGCTTCGACTCGTTCGACTGGAACCTCGAGACGCTGACCCGCACGCGTGCCGACGTCTCGCTCGATCTCTCCGGCGTCGCCAAGGGCTACGCCGTCGACGCGGTGGCGGCCGCGTTGCTCCGCGCGGACGAGACGCGCTTCCTGATCGAGATCGGCGGAGAGATCCGCGCCCAGGGCGAGCGCCCGGGCGGCGGCCCCTGGCGGCTGGGGATCTTCGAGCCGATCGAGAGCCGCGCGATCCACGGACGCATCGAGCTCACCGGTGGTGCGCTGGCGACCAGCGGGGACTACCGCGCGTTCCGCGACCTGCCGGACGGAACCCGCGTGAGCCACACGATCGATCCGCGCATCGGTCGCGTCGCGGCCAGCGGCGTGGCGTCGGCGACGGTCGTCGCTCCGCTCTGCGTCCACGCCGACGCCTACGCGACCGCGCTGATGGTGCTCGACGTGGAAGAGGGGCTCGAGCTCGTCGAGTCGCTCGAGGACGTCGAGGCCTACCTGCTGGTGCACGCGGGCGACGGCTTCGAGCCCCGCGCGAGCTCCGGCTTCCCCACCGTCGAACCGCTCCCCGACGAGCGCACCGCTCCCGAGGCCCCGGCCGGGGAACGCTAGCGCAGCCCTGCGCGTCGCCCGGAGGAGCGCCTCCCCCGCCGGCGGGCCCGCGCGCGCGTCACCGCTTCAGGAGACGCAGCATCGAGCGCGCGTTCGACTCCAGCCAG
The DNA here is from genome assembly GCA_964509445.1 of uncultured Planctomycetaceae bacterium. Classification (GTDB taxonomy): domain Bacteria; phylum Planctomycetota; class UBA1135; order UBA1135; genus CAZDYS01. The sequence continues at coordinate 2,422 of CAZDYS010000118.1, read as the reverse complement.
CCTCGGTCGCCGGCCCCCAGCGACCGCTGCGCGGCCGTCGCCTCGAGGCAGGCCTCGAAGGCCGTCACGGCGGCCTCCGACTCGCCGAGCGAGGCGCGCATGCGACCCAGGAGCTCCCAGCCGAACGGGTCGGCGGGGACGTGCTCGGTCACGAGCGCGGCGAGCGCGACCCCCGCCTCGAGCGCGCCGGCGCCCCAGTGCCCCTCGGCCTGCTCGCGCAGGCGATCCGGTGCGACCATCGGGTCGTCCGGGTTGTCGGCGAGCACGGCGGCGTAGAACTCCAGTCCGAGCTCCAGCTCGCCGTCGACCAGATCCTCCACGGGCCAGCGCTCGAACTCGTCCATCGGACGCGCGACGTCGCGGCCGCCGGCGCGGAGCGTGAGCGTGCGCACGGAGTCGCCCTGGAACGCGAACTCCACCCGCGCCTGCGAGCCCAGGACCAGGAACCCGTCCGGGGCCAGCGGGACGAGGCGCTGCGGACGGGTCGGCGGCGCGTGGAACCAGAGGGCCTCGTCCTCCAGGGTCACGATGGCGACGCGGTCCGGGCCGAACGCGTAGCGCCCGCAGTAGCTCGCGAGCTCACGACCGGCGGGCTCGAGGGTGAGGGCGGGCTCGACGAAGCCCTCCCAGCCGTAGACGCGCGCGACGCCGCGGATGATCTCGTCCGCTAATCTCGAGCCGTCGTCCGCGTTGGTCATGACCGCCACGCCGCGCTCGCCGTCGAAGCTCCCGTAGAGCTGACAGCGGAAGCCCGCGTTCGCGCCGCCGTGTCCGAACCAGAGGTCGTCCCCGAACGTGCTGAGGAAGAACCCCATCGTCGTCTGCTCGGACTGCGGCTCGAGCATGCGCGCGACCCAGTCGGAGGTGAGCACGCGACCCTCCTCGTTCGCGAGACCGCGCTGGACCTCGCGGGCGAAGCGCAGGAGGTCGGTAGGCGTCGTCCAGAGCCCCGCCGCGTACTGCTCCGGGTAGGCGTGGAACCGACCGGCGACGACGCGGCCGTCGCCTCCGTGGGCGGCGCTGTGGTCGGGCCAGCGCTCGACCGGGAGCGGCTGGGCGTAGGTGCTGCGCGTCATGCCCAGCGGCCCGAGCACCTGGTCCGCCGTCAGCGACGTGAAGTCGCGACCGGTCAGGTCACAGAGCGCGAGCTGCAGGACCGTGCTCCCGCCGCCCGAGTAGCGCATCGGACGACCGAGCGGCTCGATCCGCCGCACGGCCCCGGTGTTCGCGGGTCCGTCGCCGTCGAGCACCTGGACCACGGAGGGCAGCGCGTCCGCCGCGCGGTAGCCCGGGAACCCGTGCACGCCGAGGCCACCGGTGTGGCTCATGATGTGCCGCGGGGTGACCGCGCCCTCGAAGCCGTCCTCCGGGAGCTGCCACGAGCGGAGCAGGTCGTTCACCGGCGTGTCCGGCGCGAACTTCCCCTCCTGCGCGAGCGAGAGCGCGACCATCGACGACACGGGCTTCGAGATCGAGGCCGCCTGGAAGACGGTGTCCGTCGTCACGGGCTGCCCGCTCGCGGCGTCGCGCACGCCGTAGCCCGCCGCCCAGTCGAGCTTCCCCTCGTGCAGCACCGCGACGCTGACGCCGGGGACGTTGAGCATCCGCATGCGCTCGAGGAGCGAGAACGTGCCGCCCTGGACCCAGGGACGGGGCGTCACCTCCCGCTCGACGGCGGCTCTGCGTTCCTCCGACGTCTCGGGAGGTTGTGGGGAGCGGGACTGGGCCTGGGGAACGAGCGAGAGCAGGAGCGGAGCGAGCGCCAGCATGGGGGGAGTTTGCGAGGACGAGCGCGACGCCCGGGGCGCGGCGCGGAGTCGACGGGTGGCGCGGCCGGTGGCGCAGCGCCCGTGCGCTCATTTCGAACGCTCACAAGAAACTAGCCCGCGCGATGCGGCGGCCGGGATCCGTCAGGACTGGCCGAGCTCTTCCTTGCGGCTGTCGCAGATCGGCTTGTTCATCATCTCGCACAAGCAGTCCGCGAGCGGCCGACCGTCCGGATCCACGCCTCCGCACGACCCCGAGAGGGCCTTGCCCTTGAGAAACCAGCCGACCCCCATCGCGAGGAGGAAGGCGGCCATCAGGGCGAATGCGATGAGGAAGGTCTCCATGGCGGTCTCCGGCGTGCTCCCAGGAGGGTTCGCACGCGCGGGGCGGAGAGATTAGGCCAAGAGCGAGAACCGCGCTAGCGAGGGCCTCGGAAAGGCCTGCGGCCGCGGGCCAGGGCCTGGAACCGGGCCCCCCGGAGGAAGGACTGCCTCTTTTCGGGCGATCGCGGCCAAGATCGGGGCGGGGCCCGCCGTCTCCCCTGGTGCAGCTGCCCCGTCCCCCTTGCCCCGTCGCCTCATGAGGACCCTTCCCGCCCCGGTGACCGCTCGCCCGCCCCACCCCGCGCCCGCCGCGGCCCGGACGCCCTCCCGAC
>CAZDYS010000117.1:0-9798 GCA_964509445.1 uncultured Planctomycetaceae bacterium | reverse complement strand
CTTCCGCGAGCGAGAGGAGATGTGGCGCTACACGGCCCACGCGCGCGGCGTGCTCGAGAGCCTGCCGTTCTGGTGGATGGAACCCGCCGACGAGCTGGTCTCCGGGGAGACCTCCGCCCTCGGAGGCGCCGAGGTCTTCGCGCTCCCGGGCTACGCCTACGCGATCTACCTCCCGGACACGACGGAGACGGGGCGGCTCGACCTGACCGGGATCCGGGCCCGGCTGCGCCTGCGCTGGTACGACCCGCGCACGGGTCGCTACGAGGGAGTCACCCGGTCCGTGTTCGGGGGACGCCAGGTCGATCTGGGGGCGCCTCCGTTCGCGGCCGGAGAGGACTGGGTCGTCGTGGTCACGCGCTGAACGTGGCGTGACGATCGGGAGAGAGACGAGGGCCCGGGGCGTGAAAACCGTTCCGGGCCCTCCCTGTCCACCAGGATCCCGAGACGAGTTGCATCGAGTCCGGAAGATCGGACGAAGGTCGAACGGCTGGGCGGCGGCTTCCCGCTGGCCAGCTCGCCAGGAACGCTTAGTCTGGAAGACGACATGCACGCCAGCGAACAGACCTTCGACACCATCGTGGTTGGCGCCGGGCCGGCCGGCACGACCGTTTCCGCCCTGCTCGCGGAGCAGGGGCACCGCGTGGCGCTGCTCGAGAAGGAGCCGCGCAAGCGCTATCGCGTGGGCGAGTCGCTCATCCCGTTCTGCTGGGACGCGCTCGAGCGCCTGGGGCTGAACGAGGAGCTGGCCGCCGCCGGCTTCACGACCGAGAAGCACTCGGTGCAGTTCGCGAGCATCGAGGGCAAGGTCTCGCGCTCCTTCTACTTCTTCCAGCACACGGATCACCCGCGCGCCCGCACCTGGCAGGTCGTGCGCTCGGAGTTCGACGACATGCTGCTCTCGAACGCCCTCGGGAAGGGCACCGAGCTCTTCACCGAGACGCGTGCCAGCGAGCTCCTGCAGGAGGACGGCCGCGTCGTCGGCGTCCGCGCCAAGGGACCGGACGGGAAGACCTTCGATCTCCGCTCGCCCGTGACCGTCGACGCGAGCGGGCGCGACACGTTCGCCCAGGCGCGGCTGGGCTGGCGCGTCCCCGACGCGTTCCTCAAGAAGATGGCGATCTGGACCTACTTCGAGGGCGGCAAGCGCGACGAGGGCTACGACGAGGGCACGACCACGATCGCGTACCTCCCGAACAAGGGCTGGTTCTGGTACATCCCGTTGCCGAACGACCGCGTCTCCGTCGGCCTCGTGGCGGACAAGGACGCGCTCTTCAGCGAGACGAAGGACCTCGGTGAGATCTTCGAGCGCGAGGTGGCGGTCCAGCAGTGGATCTCCGACCGCCTGGCGGACGCCCGACGCTGCGAGGAGTACCGCGTGACGAGCGAGTTCTCCTACCGCTCGCAGCACTGCGCCAAGGACGGGCTGGTCCTCTGCGGGGACGCCTTCTCGTTCCTCGACCCGGTCTTCTCGAGTGGCGTCTACTTCGCGTTGACCAGCGGAGTGCTGGCCGCGGACGCGATCCACGAGGCGCTGGACGCCCGGGACTTCAGCTCGGAGCGGTTCGCCTCCTACGGGGAACGCTTCCGCGCGCAGATGGAGCCGATGCGACGGCTCGTCTACGCGTTCTACGACCAGGAGTTCAACTTCGCCGACTTCCTGCGGTCGCACCCGCACCTGCGCAGCGACCTGACGGACTGCCTGATCGGCGACCTCCAGCGCGACTACGACGAGTTCTTCGATGCGGTCTCCTCGTTCGCTACCTTGCCGGAACCCCTCCCGCACGGAGGGCCGTTCCCCGGGCAGCGACTCCGAGCCGCAGAATGACGAAGCTCCTCCTCCTCCTTCCGCTCCTCCCGTTCCTCCACGACGGCGGCGACTGGCCGCAGTACAACGGCCCCGGCGGCGACCGCCGCGCCGAGGGAGCCCTGCGCCACACGCGCTGGAGCGAGGAAGGTCCCCCGGAGGTCTGGCGCATCGCGACCGAAGCCGGCTTCAGCTCGTTCACCCTCTCCGAGGGGCGCGCCTACACGCTCGTGTCCCGGAACGGCCGCGAGACCTGCCTGGCGCTCGACGCCGAGACCGGTGAGGAGCTGTGGGCCTCGGCGCCGCTCGCGGCGGCCGACTACGACGGCGGCGGCGGTGCGGGCGCCTCGGACAACAAGGGCGGGGACGGTCCGCGCTCGACGCCCAGCGTCCACGACGGCCTCGTCTACGTGTTCGACGCGCAGCTCGTGCTCACCTGCCTCGACGCCGCGACCGGGGAGACGCGCTGGAGCCAGGACCTGATCCAGGACCACGGCGCCAAGAACATCCGCTGGCAGAACGCCGCCTCGCCGCTGGTCGAGGGAGACCACGTCCTGGTCGCCGGCGGCGGCGCCGGCCGTGCGCTGCTCGCGTTCGGGCGCCAGGACGGGAAGCTGGTCTGGAGCCGCGGCGACGACGCGATCACGCACGTGACGCCGACGGCCGCGACGATCGCCGGCACGCGCCAGGTGCTGTTCCTCATGCAGTCCGGGCTGGTGGCGGTCGACCCGGCGAGCGGCGAGGAGCTGTGGCGCGCCGAGTATCCCTACGCGGTCTCGACCGCCGCCTCCCCGGTGGTCTGGAACGACCTGGTCTACGTCTCGGCGGGCTACGGCGTCGGGGCCGGGGTGTTCCGCGTGGCGAAGACGGCCGAGGGCTGGGCGCCGGAGCTGCTCTGGCAGAAGCGCAACAAGCTGATCAACCACTGGAGCACGCCGGTCTGCGTCGACGGCTACCTGTACGGCATGTTCAGCTTCAAGAAGTACGGGCAGGGCCCGCTCGCCTGCGTGCGCCTGACCGACGGGGAGACGCTGTGGTCCGAGGACGGCTTCGGTCCGGGCAACGTGATCGCCGTGGGGGAGATCCTCGTGGCGCTCTCGGACGCGGGGGAGCTGGTGCTCGTCGGGGCCGACCCCGAGTCCTACCAGGAGCTCGCCCGCCACGACCTCCTCGAGGGGAAGTGCTGGTCGTCGCCGGCCTTCCAGGACGGGCAGCTGTACCTGCGTAGCACGGTCGAGGGCGTGCGTCTCGACCTGGCCGGCCAGACGCCCGCTCGCTGACCCCTCCTTTCGCGCGCGCGCCTCGCTTCAGCGCGGCGCCTGGCGCAGACGTCCACCGTAGGGGTCCTCCGGAGGACGATCTCCCTGGAGCGGCAGCAGGAACGGCATCGGCAGGAGCGTCGTCTCCTGGGCCGCGAGGTCGACCTCGGGATCCACGAGGAACGCGGGCTCGCGTCCGTTCAGCGAGACCTGGTTGCGGGCGTAGAACTCCACGTCCCGGTAGCCCCGGTCGCGCACGACCTCGGCGACGTGGTGCGCGAACTGCAGGAGCGCGTAGGGCTCGTACTCGACCAGCTTGAACGCCTGGGCGTTCGTCGGCACCTCCAGGTGCAGCCGCGGCGGACGGCCGCGCGCGTCGATCTCCTGGAACACCGGCTCCCCGTCGACCACGAACATCTCGAAGGTCCAGGAGACCGGCCGACCGTCCTCCGTCACCGCGCGGATCTCGAACGGCGTCCGCGTGATCTTGTGGCGCAGCATCATCGTCCACGCGAAGCGGTTCCCCTCCTCCGTCCAGGTCGCGCGCCCGGGGTAGGCCAGCCGGCGGAAGGGGAAGGAGAGCTGGAACACCACGTGGAGCGCGAGCAGCGCGAGGAGGGGCTTCGAGAGCCGGAACCGGGTGCCCTCGGGGGGCGCGCTCGCGGCTCGTCGCAGCAGCCGGCGCGGCCAGTCGGGGGGGAAGTAGATCGTGGTCGCCGCGATCATCAGCCACGGGAACACCGCGATCCGGAACAGGGAGTGGTTCGCGAGGTGGAACGTGGTGATCACGAGGAACGCCACGATGCGCGTCCGGCGCCACAGGAGCAGCGGCACGATGAAGAGGTCGAGCGCGAGTCCGGACCAGGCGAGGAACAGCCCGCCCGCCTCCGAGTTGATGCGCGCGTAGAGCTCCTGGTCCTCCATGCCCCCGAGGATCCCGCGGATCGGGATCCCGGTGAGCCAGTCGAGGTCGAACTTCGCGAGCCCCCCGTAGACGTAGACGATCCCGAACTGGAAGCGCAGCAGCCACAGGCTCCAGCGTGGGACCCAGGGGCTCCGTAGCTCCGGCTTGCGCCAGGCGTCGACCGACCAGCCCCGCTCCAGCGGGAGGAAGATCGCGAGCCCGACCAGGAGCACCTCGAGGTAGTAGTGGTTGTTGTACTGGGTGAGGTCGAGCAGGAACCAGTGCGCCAGCCCCAGGAAGAGGAGCGGCGTCACGACGCGGTAGCCGAGGCCGAGCGCGAACAGCGTCGCCAGCACGGTCAGGCCCACGAAGTGCCAGAGCATCCCGTCGCCGGGCCACGGAGCGACCCAGCCGAAGAACGGATAAGTGAAGTGCAGCTCGGGCTCGATGTAGTGCAGGCGGACCCAGCCCTTGACCAGGTACCGCACGCACTGCGCCGCGATCGCCACGCCGAGGGCGACCCGGAAGACGACCAGTCCGGCGCCGTCGACCGGCTCGGTCAGGCGCGCCAAGAAGCGCGCGCGCGCGGTGTCGTCAGGGGGATCCATGGGGCTCCGCAGGCGGCGCAGTCTACGCGCAGGCACCGCCCGCATCCGGTCAAGGATCCTTGAGGATCACTCCTCGGACGTCGCCTCGATCGCCACCAGGTGATTCTGCGTGCGGAAGAGGAGCAGGCCCTCCGAGACGGCCGGCGTCGCGAGGCACGTCTCCCCCAGGTCGTTCGAGGAGAGCAGCTCGAACTCCGGTCCCGGCGCGACCACGTGGACCACGCCGCTCTCGCCCGTGAAGTAGAGCTTGCCGTCCGCGGCCACGGCGCTCGCGCTGAACCCGGTGCGGCCGTCACCCAGGCGCTCGCGGTAGTGCATGTCGCCCATCCCGGCGTCGAAGCAGGCCAGCACGCCACCGTCGGAGCAGGCGTACAGCTCCGAGCCGTACACCAGCGGGGTCTGCATGTAGATGCCGCGCCGCGGGTGGTACCAGGCGATCGCGTCGGAGTCGTCGGTCACGGTCGTGCCCGCCTCGATCGCGGCCGGGTCCAGCGCGTAGAGCGGCGCGAGCCGGCCGTGGGCGCTGGTGAGGTAGATCAGCTCGTGCATCACGACCGGCGTGGGGACCGGGACGTCACCGCCGCCGGAGCGGTTCCACAGCTCCTCGCCGGTCGCGAGGTCGTAGCCGGCGATGTGCTTGTAGCCGTTCAGGACGAGGCGCTTCTCGCCGTCCTGTTCGTAGACGGCCGGCGTGCACCAGGTCGGGTTCTCCTCGCGCGCCGTGCGCCACAGCTCCTTGCCCGTCGCGGCGTCGAGCGCGGCGACGAAGGACGGACCCTGGACGTCGCACTGCACGATCACGCGCCCGTCCACCAGGAGGGGCGAGCTGGCGAAGCCCCACTGGTACTCGTCCGCGTCCAGCCCCATGCTGCCGGCGTCCGGGGCACCGGCGTCGAGCACGCCGAAGTCGACGTTCCAGAGCTCGTTCCCGTCGTGGTCGAAGGCGAACAGTCCCTCCGAGCCGAAGAACGCGATCACCCGCTCGGCGTCGACGGCCGGCGTCGCGTTCGCGTGCGTCGACTTGGGGTGCCGCTTCGTCTCCGGCGCGCCCTCGTGCGCCGTCTTGGCCCACAGCCGCTCGCCGGTGCGCTTGTCGAACGCGAGGACGACGAAGGCGTGCTCGCCCTCGTCCAGGACGGACTCGCCGGCGCCGTAGCCCTCGGAGCCGAACAGGCTCGAGAGCTCCGCCTCGCCCTGCTTCGGCACCGCGGTCGTCACGAACACGCGGTTCCCCCAGACGACCGGCGAGGAGTGCGCGAGCCCCTCGAGCGGAACGCGCCAGCGCACACCCTGGCCGCTGGCCACGTCCCACTTCACCGCCGTCTGGTGTCCCTCCGCGATCCCCAAGGAGGCAGGGCCCCGGAAGGCGGGCCAGTGCGGCGTGTCCGGAAGGTCTTGCGGGAGGACGAGCGGTGTGAGGGCGAGGAGGGCGAGCATTGGGGTTCGCTGGAGCTGGGCCGTGGTGGTCGGACGAAGCGCGCGGTGCGCGCCTGGCGATCGGGGATTTCCCGGTCGGCCCATCCTAGGCGTCCGGACGTCGCGCGGCCCTATACTCCGTGCCATGGACCTCTCGCTCTGCTTCACCTCCTTGACGCTCGTCGCGCTCGCGGCCCAGGAAGACCGCCTCACCGTCCACGCCGCGCCCCGGCCGCTCGCGCGCGAGGCCGTCGTGGAGGACTGGCCCGGGTTCCTCGGCCCGCGCCGCGACGGACACGTCCGCGAGCGTCCGCTCGACCTGCGCTTCCGGCGCGAGGGGCCGAAGCTCCTGTGGGAGCTACGGACCGGGGAGGGCTTCGCGAGCCCGGTGGTCGCCGGCCAGACGCTCGTGTTCACGCATCGCGTCGAGGACGAGGCCCGGATCGAGGCGCGCCACGCGGAGACCGGCGCCCTCCTGTGGGAGCACGCGCTGCCCTGCAGCTACGGCGGCAAGTACATCGAGGACTCGGGGCCCCGGTCGACGCCGCAGATCGTGGAGGATCGCGTGTTCGTGCACGGGGTGGAGGGCGAGCTGATGGCCTTCGAGCTCGCCACGGGAGAGCTCCTGTGGGAGCGCAACACGACGAAGGAGTACCGCCGCGACCACGGCTTCTTCGGCGTGGTCTCGAGCCCGCTGGCGGTGGGAGACCACCTGATCCAGATGATCGGCGCACGCGAGGGCCCCACGGTCCTGTGCCTCGACCTGGCGACCGGAGAGACCGTCTGGGAGGCCGGAGACACCTGGGGCGCGAGCTGCTCCTCGCCCGTCCTCGCGGAGCTCGGCGGGGAGCCCTGCGTCCTGGTCCTGGCGGGCGGCGACTCGCGGCCGCCGGTGGGCGGGCTCTTCGTGCTCGACCTCGCGACCGGGGCGGTCCGCGCCCGGGTCCCGTTCCGCTCGAACCTCTACGCGTCCGTCAGCGGGGCGACTCCGCTGGTCGTCGGCGAGCGCATCGTGCTGTCCTCCGCCTACGGCGTCGGCACGCACGCGTTCGACCTGGTCGACGGTCGCCTGGAGCGCGCCTGGGAGAACGGGATCGAGCTGCAGTTCTCCAGTCCGCTCCTCGCGGACGGCGTCGTCTATGCGATCGACGGGGTGTCCCAGCGCTCTGGAGCGCTGGTCGCCGTCGACCCGGCGACGGGCGACGAGACCTGGCGCACCTCCCTCTCCTTCGAGGAGGTCCTCGAGGGCAAGACCGGGGAGGAGCGCGAGTTCACCTTCAGCGTCGGCGAGGGGTCGTTCCTCGTCGTCGACGACCTCCTCCTGGCGCTCGGGGACTACGGACACCTGGCGGTGCTCGACCCGGGGCGAAAAGGAGCCCGCGTGCGCACCTGGGCCTCGCTCTTCCACGCGCCCGAGACCTGGACGCCACCGGTCGTCTCCCACGGGCTCCTGTACGTGTGTCAGAACCGACCCGGACGCTCCGGGGAGGGCCAGCCGCGCCTCCTGTGCTACGACCTGCGCGGGCGCTGACCGCAGGCGGTCGGACGCTCCTCGCGGGGCCCCGAGCGGAAAAGACCCTGTAGGAATCCGGACCGAGCTCCGTCAGATCCCGGAGTGCCGCGCGGCACGCGCTCCTCGCGCACGGCGGGATGGGCTACCCTGTGCACACCTCCCGGCCGCCGCGCCGGGTCGACCGATCTCTCCCCCGCCCTCTTCCTCGATGTCCGAAGGCTCGGCCTTCCTGCTGTTCGAACGAGCCAAGTTCCGGACCCGCCTGCCGCGCGGTCGGCTGTACACGGCCGGGCACATGTGGCTCTTCGAGGCGGAGCCCGGCCTGTGGCGCGTGGGCTTGACCCGCTTCGCCCTGCGTATGCTGGGGGAGCCGGTGGACCTGGACTTCGAGACGGAGCGCGGAGCACGCGTCGCCGTCGGGGACGTGGTCGGCTGGCTCGAAGGCTTCAAGGCGGTGTCCGATCTCTACGCTCCCATGGCTGGCACGTTCGAAGGCGGGAATCCCGAGCTCGACGCGGGGCTGGATCCGGTCCACCGTTCCGCCTACGAGCGCGGCTGGCTGTTCGCGCTGCGCGGGGAGCCGGCGGAGGACAGCGTCGACGCCGAGGGCTACGCGAGCTTCCTGGAGGCGACCGTCGACAAGATGATGGAGGAGCAGGGTTGAGCAACGCGCGCTACGTGATGATCGGAGGCTTCCTGGGAGCCGGCAAGACGACCGCCGTCGCGCGTCTCGCGGAGACGCTGCGGGACGCGGGCAAGACCGTCGGGCTGATCACCAACGACCAGAGCTCCGGGCTCGTCGACACGACCCTGCTCGCGAAGCGCGGCTTCGCGGTCGAGGAGATCGCCGGCGGGTGCTTCTGCTGCCGCTTCAGTTCGCTGGCGGAGGCCGCCGAACGCCTCGACGCCTCGTCCCGTCCGGACGTGTTCCTCGCGGAGCCGGTGGGCAGCTGCACGGACCTCGTCGCGACCGTGAGCTATCCGCTCCGGCGCATCTACGGGGACCGCTTCACGATCGCTCCGCTGTCGGTCCTGGTCGACCCGCGCCGCGCCCAGCGCGTGCTGGGGCTGGCCGAGGGTCGCTCGTTCTCCGAGAAGGTCGTGTACGTCTACGAGAAGCAGCTCGAGGAGGCGGACCTGATCGTGGTCAACAAGACCGACACGCTCGCCCCCGACGAGCGCGATGCGCTGGTCACGGCGCTCGCCGAGCGCTTCCCGCGAGCTGAGGTCCTGTGCTGCTCCGCGCTCGAGGGCGAGGGGACCGAGGACTGGTTCGACCGCATCCTGAACCGGGAGCAGTCGACGACGCCGACGATGGAGCTCGACTACGACGTGTACGCCGAGGGCGAGGCGCTCCTGGGCTGGCTGAACGCGACCGTGCGCGTCCAGCACCGCCAGGCCGGCGAGACCTTCGACGCCAACCGCTTCCTCGTCGAGCTCGCCGAGGCGATCCGCACGGCGCTGCGCGAACGCGGGGCCGAGGTCGCGCACCTCAAGGCGACCCTGGACGCGGGCGAGGGCACCGGTCGGCTGGCGGCCCTGTCGATCACCGCCAGCGACGGCCCGGTCGACCAGCGCGAGGCGCTGATCGACGGCGTGGCCGGAGGCGAGCTCATCCTGAACGTCCGGGCGGAGGCCGACCCGGCGCTCCTGCAGGAGATCACCGCCGAGGCGCTGGTGCGCGTCGGCGGAGAGCGGCTCGAGCTGGTGCTCGAACACGAGGAGCACTTCCGACCGGGGCGCCCGACGCCGACGCACCGCGACCTGGTGCGCGAGGAGGCCACGTGAGTCGCCTGGTCTACTGCCACTGCGCCTACGCCAAGGTGGTCCCGAAGGCGGTCAAGGCCGAGGTGCTGCGGCGCCTCGGCGCCAGCGGGCGCACGTTCGACGCGGTCCCGGACCTGTGCGAGATGGCGGCCCGCAAGGACGAGGCGCTCCTCGAGCTGGCGGGCGAGGAGGAGCTCGAGCTCGTCGCCTGCTTCCCGCGCGCCGTGCGCTGGCTGTTCCACTCCGCCGGCACCCGGTTGCCGGACAGCGCCCAGGTCCACAACATGCGGGAGCAGTCGGCGGAGGAGATCGCCGCCGCGCTCGCGCTCGACTCGTCCCAGGAGACTCCCTCGTGAAGTCCGCACCGGCAGCACCGAACAAGGACCTGCGCGTCGTCCTCCACGAGGGCGACGGCGCCGAACGCCTGGAGGACGGCGCGCGCTTCGAGCTGATGACCGCGCTGCTCGAGGCGGGGCATCCGCTCACGCGCACCGCGGCGCGCGACGGTCGCGAGGCGGCGGACGGCG
>CAZDYS010000116.1:0-9818 GCA_964509445.1 uncultured Planctomycetaceae bacterium | reverse complement strand
CCCTCGAACAGGGAGCCCTTGACCTTGTTCGCCGAGAAGCAGTCGGCGCCCGTGATCGGGGTGCTCGCCGAGGCGGTGCCGTTGTCCGAGGTGAAGAAGACGACCGTGTTCGGGTGTTCGCGGCGCACGAAGTCGAGCAGGCGACCGAGTTCGCTGTCCAGCGCCTCGATCATCCGGTTCGTGACCGTCACGGAGTCCGTCGCGCTGGACGCGTAGGCGGAGCTGGGGCAGCCCATGGTCGGGGACGCCGGAGCGAGGTCCGCCGGGGGCTCTTGGATCGGCGTGTGCGCGCTGTGGTAGGACACGTAGGCGAGCCAGGGACCGTCCACGCGCTGCAGGAAGTCGAGCGCGTCGTCGGTCGTGTCGACGGTCGCGTACTTCGAGGTGCAGGCCTCCTCGAGCACCCCGTCACCGTCCCGGTCGTCGATGCGCACCCAGTTGAAGAAGTCGAAGGGCGGCCCCGTCGTGCAGGTGGCCGGGTCGACCGGCGGGCGCAGCAGGTTCCACATGGAGCCCCGGAACTCGTCGAAGCCGAGCCGCAGCGCGTGGTCGAAGCCCATCGTGAAGTTCGCCACGTGCCACTTGCCGAGGACCGCGGAGGTGTGCCGCGGCAGGATGGCGGGCAGCAGGAGCTCGTCCTCGCTGAGGCCGCCGTAGTCGAGCACGGAGGGGATCGCGTCCCCCACCCCGGTGCGGAAGCCGTGGCGCCCGGTCAACAGCTGCGCGCGCGAGGGCGAGCACATGGGGTTGGACCAGGCGTTCCGGAACAGGAGCCCCTCCGCCGCCAGCCGGTCGATGTTCGGCGTGCAGGGCACCGGCACCCCGGCCGGGGCCTCGCCGTAGGCGGCGAGCTTCTCGACCCCGATGTCGTCGACCACCACGACCAGGAAGTTCTTCAGCGGTCGGCGGTCGAGCGCGGGTCCGCGACGCGCGCGCTGCGCCTCCAGAGAGGACCCGAGGAGCACGAGGAGCAGCAGGACGAGGGGCAGGCGCATGGATTCCGGGGGAGAGGGGACCCTGGAACGGTCCGTGTGAAGCCTAGCGCAGGGTGGCGCAGCGCGGGGACCGGGACCCGAAAACCCCGCCTCCGTCCCCCGAGCAGCATCTTCTCCGTGGTTTTCGAGAGCGTCGTCGGGGTGCAGAGGAGGACAATGCCGAGCGTGGCGCTCGAACCGGATGCGCCTGGCCCCCCAAGACCGGCGGAGACGCTCCCGTCTTCGCCCGAACTCGCAGCCAAGATGAAACTTCAACGACTCGCCTCCCCCGCCGCTCTGGCGCTCCTCGCGCCCGCGGCTCTCGCGCAGGACCCCGTCCTGACCCACACCCCGGCCAACCCGATCCCGATCACGAGCCAGATCCAGGTGGAGGTGCAGGGCACCGCCGGAGACCTCGCGTTCTACCTGCTCGGCACGGTCTCGCAGGACTTCGCGACGCCCTTCGGCACGCTCGCCCTGAACCCGAACACGGCGCTCATCGTCGGCCTGGGCCCGGTCCAGAACGACGGAACCGCGCGCTTCCTGTGCGGCCCGCCGCCCTGTGACTACGCCTGGTCCCAGGTGACCTGGTACGGGCAGGCCGTCACGCTCGCCTCGCCGCGCAACGTGCGGGGCATCTCGAACGTGGACATCCTCGAGATCGTGACCGAGGACGCCTGCCCGCCCTGCGTCCTCGACGCCCCGGTGGACACGGACATCTGGACCTGCACCACCTACCTCACGGCGTTCTACATGCCCGGCTGCGGGAACGAGCGCTTCGCCTGGTCCTCGCCGGCGACCTTCTCGGAGTACGCCGACGGCACCGCGGTCCTCACGGGCCAGATCGAGCAGACCAACGACTCCAGCCGCGGCTTCTGCGTGTCCCTGACCTTCTCCGGTCGCGAGACGCTGGGCTCGAACAGCGGGACCTACCCGCCGGTCGGGAGCCCGAAGTTCGACTGCATCAAGCCGGAGGCGCTGGCGGAGCTCGGCGGCCCGATCGACACCAGCGAGTGGCGCTACTACACCGACATCCAGGGCACCTTCACGGGCAAGGACGCCAACGCCGGCCTGAACTACGACGTCGAGATCATGGGCCCGGCGGCCCAGATGGGCTTCGGCGGCTCGCTCAAGAACGCGGACTGGGGCCTCTCCGCGTGGCTCCTGTTCACCCGGACCTCCGGCGCCGGCTGCGCCGAGACGATCCACGGCGACATCAACGTCAACCTGACCGGTAACTGCCCGTAAGCGCCCCAGGGCGCTCCCAGGCACCGGGCAGAGCGGCCTTCCAGGCGGCTCTGCCCGGTTCTGTTTCCGGGCGGTCCGGCCGCTTCGGGAACGACCGCGTACCGAGCCCGTCAGACCGTCGTTTCCCCTCGACCCGGGCGCTATGCTCGCGGCGATTCGTTCAGGGGAACGAACCTCACCGTCCATCCGATCGACTTCATGACTTCCTCCCATCGCAAGGCGGCGACCCTCTCCGGTGCGCTGCTCCTCTCGGCTCTCACCGCGACCCCCCTCCAGGCGCAGGACGCGACCTGGGCCGGGGACGAACAGGGCATCCTGCGCGGCCACGTGCAGCTCACCTCCTCCGAGACGTTCCGCAAGGCCGGCGAGTGCTACTTCTCGCCGGACGGCTCGCAGATCATCTTCCAGGCGATCGAGAAGAAGAGCGACCCCGCCAAGGAGGAGCCCTTCTATCAGATGTACGTCGCGGACCTGGTCTTCCAGGAAGGTCAGGTGACGGGCATCGAGAACGTCAAGCGGCTCAGCCCGCCGGGCTCCTCGAACACCTGCGGCTGGTTCCACCCGACCGAACCGGGCGTCGTGATCTTCGGCTCCACGCTGGTGGCCCCGTCGAACCCGGACCGCACGGGCTACCAGCGCGAGAACAGCCGCTACTCGTGGCAGTTCCCGCAGGAGATGGACATCGTCCGCTGCGACATCACGCGCGCCGACGGCACCGCCGCCACGCTGGAGCCGCTGGTCACCAACCCCGAGGCCTACCTGGCCGAGTGCGTCGTGCGCTACGACGGTCGGGCCATGGTGTTCTGCGAGCACGAGGTCGCCCAGGGCGAGAGCGGCGGCGACCTGTTCGTGATCGACCTCGAGACGCGCGAGCGCGTGGCCGTGACCAAGAGCCGCGGCTACGACGGCGGCCCCTTCTTCTCGCCGGACGGCAAGCGCCTGTGCTACCGCTCGGACCGTCGCGGGGACGACCTCCTGCAGATCTTCGTCTCCGAGCTGTCCCACGACGAGGCCGGCAACGTGACGGGGGTCGCGCGCGAGTTCCAGCTGACGGACAACGTCCACGTCAACTGGGCGCCCTACTGGCACCCGAACGGCCGCTACCTCGTCTACACCACCTCCGAGATGGGTCACCAGAACTACGAGGTGTTCCTGATCGACGCGGATCCCGGCACGGACACGAAGCCGGCCAAGTACGGCACCCGCCGTCGTCGGGTCACGTTCGCCGACGGCTTCGACGGCCTGCCGGTCTTCAGCCTCGACGGCTCGCGCATGATGTGGACCAGCCAGCGCGGCGCGGATCGCTCCTCGCAGATCTGGATCGCGGACTTCGTGATGCCGCTGGATCGCTCGGAGCCGGCCAAGGTCGCGCAGGCCGAGCCCAAGGACGCGCGTCCCGAGCGCCTGCAGGTGCAGGACCCGGACACGGGCCTCTACTACCTCTACGACCTCGCGAAGCACACGCTCTCCGTCTACGACCCGGAGACACACGAGGTGCGGCCGGCCGAGGGCGCCGAGACCGAGCGCGCGATGGCGCTCTTCAACGAGCAGAGCGAAGGCCCCGCCGAGAAGGCCCCGGAGCCCGCGAAGAAGCCGGAGGCTCCCCAGCCGAAGGAGAAGCAGAAGGACGCCGGCGACACGGTCAAGGTCCAGGACCCGGACAGCGGGCTCTGGTACCTCTACGACATGACCACGCACGAGCTCACGGTCTACGACCCGACGACCCACGAGCAGCGCCGCGCGACGGCCGAGGAAGGGCAGAAGGCGATGAAGCTCTTCAACGCCCACGGCGGCTGAGCCAGGCGCTGCTTCCCGATCCCTCCAGCGAAGGCCGGAGCGCGGACCGCCCGCGCTCCGGCCTTCTCTCTCGTCCCGGGACGCCGCCCTCGCGAGCGATCGCCCCCTCGCAAACGCACACGAGGCGCGCCCCCTCTCCGGAGACGCGCCTCGTGGTCCTGGTGGCGAGCGCGGCTAGGGAACGATCAGCACCATCGCGTTGCTGGCGGCGAAGCCCTCCGGCCCGGACGGATCGACGATCCAGTACTGGAAGTGCATCCGAAAGCCCGAGGCGAGTCCAGCGGGCCACAGGTCGCTGACCGAGGCCTCCCCGAACGCGTCCGTCGACAGGGTGATGTAGCTACCGCTCCCGCCGATGTCCGGCACGAGCAGCCCGCCCTTCAGCGGCAGGTCGAGGCGGTTCTCCCCGTAGGCCAGGAACGCCACCGAGCCGGGCTGCGCGTTCGTGAGGCTCACCGTGACCTGGTCCCCGGCGCAGCCGAAGCCGTCGCCCGCGAGCACCGGCTCGCCGAGCCCGCCCGCGAGGCCGTTGCCCAGCTGGCGGAAGTGGCTCAGCTCGTTGGGCGCGGAGACCTGCAGCGTGTAGTTGCCGCGCGAGCCGTAGTCCGTGTAGTGACCGGGCTCCTCGCCCCCGTCCACGACGATCGTGTGGACGCCGGCGGCGAGCGTGGTCGAGATCGAGGCCGTGCGGTCCCGCAGCGGGTTCGACAGCGTGATCAGCTGACCGTTCGGGCCGTACAGCTCGAGCTGGACGTCCGTGTTGCCCACGACGGGATCCGAGGGGAACGCGTCGATCGTGATCGGGCCGCCGTCACTGAAGAACGAGAACGCGTCACGATCGTCCGCCCAGGTGATCCGACCGCAGACCTCCGCGGTGGTGAGGTCCCCGCACTCCCCCAGCAGCGTCGTTCCGGCGAGGATCGCCTCCCCGTGGTCGTCGATGATCAGGTTCGTGCCGTTGGGCGGCTCGGAGATGATGAACGTGTCGTTCTGGGTCGTGGTGGAGCCGGAGTAGTCCCCCTTGCTCCAGGTCACCACGTCCGCGCCGAAGGGCGCGCCCATGATCGGTCCCCAGTCCCAGCCGTTGATCTGACGGCCCGGGTGGTAGGTGCTCCCGTTCAGGCCGTCGTGGGACAGCCCCAGCGCGTGTCCGACCTCGTGACTGCCGGTCATCGACCCGTTGTTCGAGCCCTTGTTGAAGCTGAACACCGGCGTGTCCGTGCTCCAGGAGAAGGAGTTCAGGTAGGCCACGCCGCCGATGCCGTTCCCGAAGCCGTCCGTGGGCTGCGTGTGCACGTCACGGACGCCCCAGCGCGTGTCGCCCGAGCCGGAGCGGAGCAGGTCGTCCACGGGCGGCTCCTCGGTGGTGACGTTGACGTTGAACGGAGCGAAGTCCTCCGCCATGTAGCGCCAGTGATCGATGATCTCCTGGAGCTCGCTGTTGGAGAACGTCGAGGGGTCGCCGTTCCGGTCGAAGGCCGGGAACTCGATGTTGTGGCCCCAGACGTTGTTGCGGGAGTGGTGCCCGTCGAAGTCCAGGTAGATGGTGCGCCGCGCGCTCGGGCGACTGTGGAGCAGGAAGGCGTCGGAGAGCGGAATGTCGCTCCCGGGAGCACCGCCGCGGTGGTGCGCGCCGTGGCCTCCGTTCCCGCTCGGCTCGTCTCCGTCGACGAACGTCGCGTCGATGAACAGCACGTTGCCGTCCTTGTCGACGTGCATGCTGTCGTCCGTGAGCAGCATGTTCTCGAACGCCTCGACGCTCATGTCGCTGCGCGCGGCGAGCGCCTCGATGGTCGGAGCGAGTCGCTCGAGCGCCTGCGCCTTCTGGACCAGGTCGTCTCGGAGCACGGCGTTCCGTGCGGATTGCGCGGTCTGGGCGGAGGCCGGACCGGCGACGAGGGAGAGCGCGAGCGCGCTCGAGAGCGCCGTGGAGGCTCGCAGGAGAGAGGACGTGTTCAGCATGCTGGGTCGGGGAGAGCGCAAAGGCCGTCGAGGACGGAAAGGGATCCGGTAGAGGGACGGACCGGACGAACCGCGGGTTCCCTCCTCGGGAGACGGGACGCAGGTTCGCGGGGGGCCGTCGGAGCGCCGCCCGTCACGGGGCAGCATCGAACAAAAGAGGCGCGTCGCCGCGGGATGCGAGCAACGCGCCTCGAGCTAGCCAAGAAGAAGAGAGCTCAGGGGACGGTGATGACCGCCGCGTTGCTCGCCGTGAAGTTCTGCGGGCCCGACGGATCGAGCACCCAGTACTGGAAGTGCATCTCGAAGCCGGAGCTCAGCCCACCGGGCCAGATGTCCGACACGATCGCCCCGCCGGCGCCGTTGGTGCTCAGCGACAGGTAGGCGCCACCGGGACCGATGTCCGGGACGAGGACGCCGCCGCGCAGCGGCAGGTCCGCGCGGAACGCGCCGTAGGCGAGGAAGGTCGGCGCGTTCGGGGCCGCGTTCGAGAGCTCGACCCCCACGATCTGGCCTTCGCAGGCGTCGCCGAAGCCCTCGAGGACGGGCTCCCCGAGCGAGCCGGCCAGGCCGTTGCCCAGGTCGGTGAAGTGGCTCGGGGTCTCCAGGCTGATGTCGAGCGTGTAGTGACCCCGCGAGCCGTAGTCCGAGTACTGGTTCCCCTGCGGGCCGCCGTCCACCAGGATCGTGTGCCAGCCCGGGCTCAGGGTGCGCGCGATGCGCGAGGTCTTGTCACGCGAGGGGTTGGAGCCCACCAGCTTCACGCCGGAGGGATCGAACAGCTCGAGCTTCACGTCCATGTTGCCGACGCTGACCGTCTGGTCGGTCGGGTAGCCGTCCACGGAGAACGCGCCGCCATCGCTCCAGAACGTGAAGGCGTCCTTGTCGTCGCGGAACGTGATGAGGCCGCAGACCTGGATCTGTCCCGGCGTCGGGCAGTCGTTCGGCGACACGATCGTGCCGCCCAGGATCGCGTTGCCGTGGTCGTCCGGGATCAGGGTCGTGCCGTTCGAGCTGCTGGAGATGATGTTGGTGTCGTTCTGGGTGCGCGTGGAGTTCGGGTAGTCCCCGTTGCTCCACTGGATCACCTCGGCGCCGAAGGGCGCGCCCATGATCGGCCCCCAGGTCCAGCCCTGGACGCTCGTGCCCGGGTGGTACTCGCTGCTGCCCAGGCCGTCGTGCGACAGCCCGAGCGCGTGCCCGACCTCGTGGCTGCCGGTCGCCGAGCCGCTGATCGAGCCCTTGTTGAAGCTGAAGCAAGGCGTGTCCGTGCTCCAGGTGAAGGAGTTCAGGAAGGCGACGCCACCGATGCCGTCGCCGAAGCCGCTCGTGGCCTGCGTGTGCACGTCACGGATGCCCCAGCGCGTGTCGCCACCTCCCGTGCGGCGCAGGTCGTCGATGGGCGGCTCCTCGGTCGTCACGTTGACGTCGAAGGGAGCGAAGTCCTCCGCCATGTGGCGCCAGTGATCGATGATCTCCTGCAGCTCGGCGTTCGAGAACACCCCGGCCGGGCCGGAGCGGTTGAACGGCGGGAACACGATGTTGTGTCCCCAGGCGTTGTTGACCGAGTGGTGCCCGTCGAAGTCGATGTAGATCGTGAAGTTCGAGCCGGGCCGGCTGTGCAGGTTGAACGCCTGGCTCAGCGGGATGTTGCCGTCGCTGCTGCCACCGCGGTACTGGGTACCGTCGTCGTCCGTCTCCTCGCCTTCTCCGGGATCCCCGTCGACGAAGAACGGATCGATGAACAGCAGGTTGCCGTTCCCGTCGACGTGGATGCTGTCGTCGACGCGCACCATGTCGGCGAACTCGGCCACGCTCATCTCGCTCTTCTCGGCGAGGGCGGCGAGCTGCGGGGTCAGGCGCTCGATCGCGCGGTCCCCCTGGACCAGATCGTCCATCAGGACGGCGTTCGTCGTGGCCTGCTGTTGGCCGGCTGCCAGGGTGGAGAGGGTCGCCAGCGCGAGGCCGGCGCGGAAGGGTCGGGGCACCAGGGTCATGGAATTCTTGCCGATGAGGGGGATGCCGGACCGCGGGTCCGGCGGTGGGGTTCCCAGCGGGGCTCCGGCGAGGGGTGGCCGCGCGGGGTGGAGGGGGCGACGGGGAGTGGTTTCGGGGGGGCTCGCCGATGCAGACGCGGAGTCGGGGCGACGGGTTCCAGGCAATCCGAGGGGAGATGGGGGGGCCCGGAATCCGTCTCCGGCGCGAGGGAGTCAGGGGAGACTCGCGAGGGAGCTCCGTAGAAGCCTACCCCGCGAGCCGGATTCCTGCCGTGCCCGGGTTCCACGGGCACCACATCGAGCGTTTGCCCTGTTTCTTGCCGGGCGGCGCGGAGCGTCCCCTCGGAAGGCGCTTTTTTGCGGGGTTTCCGCCCTTCGAGCCCCCGGGGATGCCTGGCTCCTGCATCCCCGCCTCCCCGGGGCGCGAACCGGCAGCCACGATGACCCTCCTCCGCCGCCTGCTCCCGCTCCTCGTCCTCCTGAGCCCCCTCGGCGCCTGCCGCACGGCCGCCTTCGACCGCGACCCCACCGGGGAGCCCTTCCCCTCGGTGCGGGGCCGCTCCCTCCAGGGCGAGGAGATCCGCCTCCCGGAGGACCTCGCGGGGACCCCGGCCATCCTCCTGGTGGGGTACGACCAGGACGCGCAGTTCGACGCGGACCGCTGGCTCTACGGCCTGCTGCAGGCGGATCTGGACAGCGCGATTTACGAAGTCCCGACGCTCCCCGGGCTCTTCCCCTCGGCCTTCGCGGGGACGATCGACGACGGCATGCGCTCCGGCATCCCGGAGGAGGACTGGTCGACCGTCGTGACGCTCTACGGGAGCGACGCCTCCCCGGTGGTCACCCTGACGGGCAACGAGCGCCGGCGGAACATGCGCGTCCTGCTCCTGGACGCGACGGGGCGCGTGGTCTGGTTCCACGACCGCGGCTTCTCCGCCGGGAAGCTGATCGAGCTCGAGCGCGCGGTGGAAGGCCTGCGCTGAGCGCTAGCCGTCCACCAGGACCGCGCGGCCCTCGCGCGGCTCGTAGCGGAACGGTCCCTGGGGGACCGGAGCGGCCACGTCCAGCCCGCCGGTCTGCATGGCCTCCCCCAGCACGTCGAAGGGCGCGCGCCCCTCGACCCACTTCTCCACCATCACGAGGCCGTGGCACGGCAGGATCGTGAACACGACCTGGCGCGGATCCTCGGGGTTCCGGAGCGCCTCGGAGCGCGCGAACGCTTCCATGACGGCGTGGGCCTGCGCCTCGGTCGAGCAGGACACCGGGTAGTGGTGGAACGCCTCGCCGAGCGGGACGAACTCGACGCGCGCGGGGTCGTAGGCCGAGATCCCGCGGTGCCCGTGCAGCTTCGACCGCACGACCGGCACGCGCCGCCCCTCCCACGGGACCTCCGGGAGCCCCAGGTCCATGCCGCGCATCTCGACCGCCTCGGAGGACGGCGGCACGTTGCGCAGCCCCTCGACGAGCCGTACGCGTGCGCCCTCGCCGCCGGGCCGCAGGGCGACGATCACCGCGAGGTCGTCGTCGCTCAGGCTGTCCTTGACGACCGGATGCTGGCTGCCCGTGGCGGTCACCAGCATGCCCTCGAGCGCCGGCTCCCAGGTGGCGAAGCAGCCCTCCGAGTACTGGGCGGCGACGGCGTTCGTGATCGCAGGGACGTCGACGAGGTCGGCGACGTGCACCATGCGCGTGAAGAAGCCCTGCTCCCCGAGCTGGCGCGAGAAGCGCAGCATGGCCTCGCGCGTCGGGAGCTCCTCCCACTGCGCGCGCGAGACGGGCTCGCCGACCACCTCGTGGTCGGTGACCTCCCGGGTGCTCAGCGCGGTGACCATGCGCAGCGCGA
>CAZDYS010000115.1:0-9826 GCA_964509445.1 uncultured Planctomycetaceae bacterium | reverse complement strand
CCACCTTCCGCCTGCCGACGCTGATCCACACGCGCTCGGGCAACGCGAAGTGGCTCCAGGAGATCAGCCACACGAACCCGCTGTGGGTGCACCCCGAGGACATCGGCAAGCTCGGCCTGAAGAACGGTGAGCTCGCGCGCGTGTCGACGCGGATCGGCTACTTCGTCGTGCGGGTCTGGGAGACGCAGGGCATCCACCCCGGCATCGTCGGTTGCTCTCACCACGTCGGGCGCTGGCGCCTGTTCGAGACGATCGGTGGCCAGCAACGCGCCTCGTCCCTGGTGGACATCGTGCGCGACGGTTCGACCTTCCTGTTCCGCCAGAAGAAGCGCCCCGGCGCGCACGCCTCCGACGATCCCGACTCCGAGCGCATCTGGTGGAACGAGGTGGGCGTCAACCAGAACCTCACCTTCCCCGTGCAGCCGGACCCGCACAGCGGCATGCACTGCTGGCACCAGCAGGTGACCGTCGAGCCCGCCCATGCCGGGGACCGCTACGGCGACGTCTACGTGGACACCAGCAAGTCGATCGAGGTCTACGAGGAGTGGAAGCAGCTCACGGTCCCCGCACCGGGTCCGGGAGGCCTGCGACGTCCGCTCTGGATGAAGCGACCGCTGAAGCCGGTCGACGACGCGTACCGGCTGACGGCCGATCCCGAGCCGGCCGGCTGAAGCCGTACCGTTCCGGAGATCGTCCGCGGGCCGCCTCGAGACGAGAGCGGCCCGGGCGGCTCCCCCGGCGCCCGCGAGCCGGCTCGGCTTGACAGGCGCGCGATCCTGCGCATCCTGGGGGTCTACGGGCGTCGAGATCCACGCCCAACCTCATCGGTCCCAGCCCCAGCCGGGATCCTCGCGAGGCAAAGGGGGGCGTACCTCCGGGTCGGCATCCAACGAAGCTCCGTTTCGAACGCGCGAGACTTCGCTGCTGGGGGGCGTCGTATCGCGTGGGATCGAACGAGAAGACAGAACGATGCCGAAGGACAAGGATCTGAAGAAGCGCGTGCGCGCCCGGATGGAGAAGACGGGCGAGTCGTACACCAGTGCCCGCGCCCAGCTCGTCAAGGGCCGCACGCCGCGTGAGGACTTCGCGAAGCTCGCGGGCATGAGCGACGAGGCCGTGGAGGCCAAGACCGGGCGTGCCTGGGCCGGCTGGGTGCGGGTCCTCGACGACGCCGGCGCCACCTCGATGAAGCACAAGGAGATCGCGACGCTCCTTCGCGAACAGCACGAGGTGTCCGCCTGGTGGGCGCAGAGCGTGACCGTTGCCTACGAGCGCATTCGCGGTCTGCGCGACGTCGGCCAGCGCCGAGGCGGCGGCTACGACGCCAACAAGAGCAAGACGCTGCCCGTGCCCGTCGCCACGCTCTACGCCGCGTTCTCGGCAGCCAAGCGGCGCCAGTGGCTCGCGGACATCGAGCTCGAGGTCTCGACGTCGTCGAAGGACAAGTCGATCCGCTTCCGCGGACCCGAGGACACGCGCGTGGAGGTGTACTTCTGGGAGAAGGGACCCGAGAAGAGCCAGGTCCAGCTCCAGCAGCGCGGGCTGGCGGACGCGGCCGCCGTGGAAAGGGCCAAGGCGTTCTGGGGCGAGCAGATGGCTTCTCTCGCCGCTTTCCTGAAGGGCTGAGTCCCGGAGTCGGGAGGGCGGGGGCCGCCAGGGCCAAGAGCGCGAGATTCCCTCAACTCCACCCGCCTTCCCGACCGATCGCGCGTGCATGTTCACGCGCGACGAACTGATCCGAGAAGCTCTCGAGCTCGATCCCCTCCCGGCCTCCAGCACGCGGCTCTCGCAGATCTTCGCCAGCGAGGACTGGTCGCTGCAGGACGTCGCCAAGACGGCGGCCCTCGACCAGGTCCTGACGGGCACGCTGCTGCGCTACGTCAACTCCGCCGCCAGCGGCAGTGCGCAGAAGATCACGCAGGTCTCCCAGGCGGTGATGCGCATGGGACCGGGCCTCGTGATGTCGGTCGCCCTGGGTCAGAGCGTGTCGGGACCGATGAAGAGCGACCTACCGGCCTACGGCATGGAGGAGGGAGACCTCTTCCGCCACTCGATCGCGTCGGCGATCGCGATCGAGAACATGCGACGTCTCGGGCTCAAGCCGCCTCCGGGTTGCTTCATCGCGGCGCTCGTGCACGACGTCGGCAAGCTGGTCGTCGGCCGCAAGCTGGCCACGATGGGGATCAAGATCAGCAAGGACGACTGCGCGCGCACGATCGAGACCGAGCAGCTCGGGATCGACCACGCCGAGCTCGGTAGCGCGATCGCCGCCGCCTGGGAACTTCCGGAAGGTGTGCCCGAGGCGGTGGGCGGACATCACGCTCCGCAGGAGATCGAGGACCTCGAGACGCGCAAGGTCGCGACCTTCGTGGCCGCAGCCGACGAGGTCGCGCACTCCATCGACAAGACGGAGGAAGAGGTCGGGATGAACCCGGTGGCGACG
This sequence comes from uncultured Planctomycetaceae bacterium, assembly GCA_964509445.1. Classification (GTDB taxonomy): domain Bacteria; phylum Planctomycetota; class UBA1135; order UBA1135; genus CAZDYS01. The sequence goes on along the minus strand of CAZDYS010000115.1, from coordinate 7,383 downwards.
ACGCGGTTCGAGCTCCCGGCCGACGCACAGGCGAAGCTGCGCGAGACGACGCGCGAGATGCTCGACGGCGTGATGCAGCTGTACGCCTGAGAGGCGCCTGAACCCCACGTTCCGGATCTCGCCCCCGACTGCGCCCCGGCTCGTTCCACGGTGCGGGATCGCGCGCGGTTCCGTGCGCTGTTGCTCCGCCGGAATCGAGAGGGCTCTCCCCACGGCGCGCGAGAGGAACGTACGGTGGTGGTACGACGCTTGCTCGGACCGTGCCGCCGCGCCGCGGACTCCACCGGGACGACGCAGCGCTCGTTGCCCACGGAATCGAGGAGACTCTCATGGCATCGCTCGCACTGCGGAGCGTCGTGGCCCTTGCCGCTGCGTGCTCCCTGCTCCCCCCTGTTCTCTCCGCGCAGAGGCGCGCTCCGCGCCTCCAGCCGACGCGAACCGAGGTCGACTTTCCCGTCGATCCTCCGTCCCAGGCCATCGCGAACGCGCCGGTGGCTCCCGATGCGATCTACGTCGCGCGCGGCGGATCGCGAGCGGGCATCTCGGTGCTCGACCTCAACGGATTCGGGGCCTCGACGGGGAACCCGACCTTCGATCCGCTGTTCGGTCCGGGCTCCGAGGGGAACTCCAACTTCCCCTGGAACCCGAACGTCTCGCTGCAGGGCTCCCTGCTTGTTCCCCCGCTCTCCGCCGGGTCCAGCGCGCGCGACGGTGGCTCGGCCGGAGTGTTCACGCTGACGAAGGACAGCTCGCTGGACGACCTGCTGGTCGAGACGCCGACGGTCTCCTCCGTCGGAGACATGATGCTCGGGCATCCGCTCGACAAGGTGTTCAACAACGGCTCGCCGTTCGGATGCCAGGCAGGTGGCGGGAACCTCTGTGCCCTCACGGGCCTCGCGACGTTGGCCGTGACGTTCGGTGGTCCGAACACGCTCGCCCTGGCGTCTCCCTTGGCGCCGCCGTTCTTCGAGCGCCGGTTCGAGTCGAACACGATCTCGTTCGCGCCGCACCCGAACCCTCCGCCCGTGATCGATCCGCCGCTCTGCGAGGATCCGCTCCTCCGAGGACAGGAGCCGACGACGTTCAGCAACGGCGTCTTCCCGCTGACCAACCTCCTCGCCCCCGGGCCGTTCCCGCTGGGCATCCCCGAGCTCGGTCTTCCTCCCCAGGGCCTGCTCGCGAGCGAGCAGAACGCGTTCTTCTCGGGTCCGAGTCCTCCCCAGGCGACGCCGCTCGCCTGCCGTGAGTTCACGACCCGCCAGCAGATCGGGCACTTCCTCTACGTGGTGGACGCGCTCGCGCAGGAGATCGTCGTCCTGAACAGCAACACCTTCCGCGTGCTCGAGCGCATTCAGGTGCCGCGCCCGGTCGAGCTCGCGATGGACCCGAACCTGCGGTTCCTCGCGGTCACGAGTCGCGCGCGCGACCAGCTCGTCTTCGTCGGAATCGACCCGGCCTCGGTGAACTTCCACAGCGTGGTGAAGAGCGTGGCCGTCGGTCGCCTTCCGTCCGGCGTCGCCTGGGACGGCGCCGGCGAGGACATCCTGGTCTGCAACGAGGGCGACGGAACGGTGTCGATCGTCTCGGGGAGCACGCTGGAAGTCCGCAAGACGGTGGACAGTCGCCTCCGGCGCCCGTTCGGCGTCGCGATCGTGCAGCGCCAGGACGCGTACGGGTCTCGTCGCAACGTGTACTACGCGGCGTTCCTCGACCGCGAGGGTCACGTGTCGCTCTTCGAGTCCGGTCCGACCGGGCCGAACGGGTGGGGTTACGACGACGTCGTGGCGATCGCTCCGTTCGTGTTCAAGCGCCCGAAGGCGATCCAGCCCGACCCGCTCCGCGTGACGCCCGGGTTCTGGATCGTCCACGAGGGCAGCCTGAACCCGGACGGGTCTCCGGCTGTCGTCGGCGGCGCGGTCAGCCTGCTGGTGCTGGACGAGCTCGTCTCCGGGATGATTCCGGTCGTCCCCGGCTCCACGCCGCACCTGCGTTCCGCGGAGTTCCGGATCGCCGCCTCGATCGGAGCTGACGTGCTCAGCGGGATTCCCGTCGACCTGGCCTTCGACGACCTGCGAAACCTCGGAGCCCTGCCGGGGCGTACGAACCCGTTCTCCCCCGCCTCGGGGTCGATCAACGGCAAGAGCTTGGTGCGAGACCTCCCGGACGCGGGGAGCGGGAGCGTGACGCGTCGGACGAACTCGCCGAGCTATCTCGTTCTGGCGGTTCCCGGCGCCCAGGGGGGCGTCCTCGACGTCGTCGATCTCGAGACGCGCCAGCGCGTCGACACGAACGCGTTCCGGCCGGGGGTGCAGTCGATCCCGGCCGTGGGCGTGACCGGCCTCGCTTCGTACTTCCGGCAGTGACGCGAGGTTCGGTTCCCGGGGCTCCCGCGGCGAGGGGCGACTCGTCCGCGGGAGCTCCTCCTCACACGTCGACGCGCGTGAAGTCGATCAGGACGTTGCCGCGCAGGTAGGCGACGCCGACGTCGCCCACGGAGATCTTGTCCGGGACCTGGTCGAAGGAGAGGAACTCGCGTCGGACCTCGTCGGGGAAGCGCAGTGTGACGTGGTGCTCGGTGCGCGCGTTCTCGTCTCCGGAGCCTCCGGCGAAGCTCGTTCGCGTGTCGGCGACCGCCGCGGGGAAGCGCTGCAGCTTGCCTTCGCGGTAGGCGCCGAGTGCCTTGGTCTTGTTCACGACCGCGTAGATCGCGATCCCCGCGAACGCGATCGGCACGACCATCAGCGGGGGGCACATCATTCCGAAGACGAACGCGAGCCCGAGGCCCAGCACCACGAAGACGGCGATCGTCGCCAGGGCTCCGAACCACCCGAACTGCAGCTGCTTGTCGTAGGCGCTGGTGTCCGGCACGACCTCGAGGAGCGTGGCCGTGTCTGGGTGCGCGTCGAGCGCCTCGAACCGCCCGGCGAGGTCGCCGAGCGGGTCCTCGGCCGCGGTCGACTCCGGTGCGCGGGACGCCTTCGGGCTCGCCTCCTGGTCTCGATCGAACGCCGGAAGCTCGGCCCCGCAGGATTCGCAGAACCGAGCCTCCTCGCGAGGGATCGCCCCGCAGTTCGTGCACGCGCGCGCTTCGGTCACATCAGCCTTCGCGCTTGTGGCCGCACTGGCCGCAGAACTTGGCGTCGACCGCCATCGGCGAACCGCAGGCCGTGCAGAACCCGCCGGGTGCCGTGGCCTCCTCTTCCTTCTTCTGCAGGTCCGAGCCGCACTGGCTGCAGAACTTGCCGGCCGCGACGCTCGCTCCGCAGGCGGGGCAGATCACGCCCGCCGCGACGGGGGAGAGCGTCTGTCCGCCACCGCGATCCTGGACGAGCATCTGCGCGAGCCCGAAGCCGACGCCCAGGCCGGCACCGCCGAGCAGGCCGCCGGCACCTCCACCGCCGCCTTCTCCGCCGCCGCTGCCGCCCTTGGCCATGCCCTCGCCGGCACCCATCATCGCCTTGCCGGCCGCGAACTGCTGGTACTGGCCGACGCCGCCGACGGTCTTCAGGTAGGCCGCGTCCGTGTAGAGCCGCTTCAGGTTCGCCGCGTCCTCTTCGTCGATGTCGATGACGAAGTTGCCGAGGCGCACGATGCGGATGCCGTAGGACTCGACGTGCTGCGTGAGGCCGGCGATCACGTCGGTCTCGACCTCTTCCGTGTACGCGCCCGAGGTCACGTCGAGCAGCGGCCACTTGTTCTTCACCAGGAGCTCGCCGATGCGGTCGCGGATGACCTTGAGCACCTGCTCCTTCATCCAGGAGCGCACCGTGTAGGACTCGGCGCGACCCATGCCGACCAGGCCGGTGATCAGTGCCTCGGGGTTGGTGACCTGGAAGGAGAACTCCCCGTGCACCATCGACTCGACCGGAATGCCACTCTTCGGGTCCTCGACGTGTCCGACGCGACCGCCGAACTTCACGCCCGGGTGCTCGCGGACGTTGACGAAGAAGACCTCGGCGAGGAAGACGTTGCCGCCGGTGAAGCTGTCGACCAGGTTCGAGAGGAACGGCAGGTTCGAGCTGTCGAGCGTGTGCCGACCCGCGTCCATCGTCGCGACGACCTTGCCGTCGCGGAAGAAGACCGCCTTCTCATCCGCCTCGACGGTGAGCTGCGACTTCATCGGGATGGTCTTGTCCGGGTGCTTCCAGACGACCTGCGACTTCGCGTCGTCGGGCCGGGCGACCATCATCTCGCCCACGCCGCGCTTGAACCAGTCCATCACTCCCATCGAGAACCTCTGCGTGCGGTCAGGAAAAAAGGTGCCTCCCCTGAATCAGGGCGGCGCGAAGGGGCAGCTACTCTACCGATGCCGACCCATTCAGGGGTGGATGGAATCGCGACCCATGACGGAACCCGAAGAGACCCGAGGAACGGCCGAGCCCGTCGACGTGGGGCCGCGCCGCGTCGACTTCCCGTGCGACAACTGCGGCGCGAAGATGACGTGGGACCCGGCCGCCGACGCGCTCTCCTGCGAGTACTGTCAGACCCGCCAGCCCGTGCCGCGGGGCGAGGGCACGATCGTCGAGCGTGCTCTCGACGACGTCGGCGACGCGGCGCGCGGGTTCGGGCTCGAGGTGCGCGTCACGAAGTGCGCGAACTGCGGAGCGCGGGTGACGTTCGAGGGCACCTCCACGGCCGAGTGCTGCGTGTACTGCGGCTCCTCGAACGTGCTCTCGCAGGAGGCGAACCGCAACGCGCTCCGACCGGAATCGCTGGTCCCGCTGGACGTCTGCAAGGACCAGGTCGAGAAGAGCTTCCGCAAGTGGATCGACGGCCTCTGGTTCCGCCCCAACGCCCTGAAGGAGGTGAAGCGCTTCGACGCGGTCGGCGTGTACGTCCCGTTCTGGACGTTCGACTGCGAGGTCGAGTCCCACTGGTCGGCGGACGCAGGCTACTACTACTGGGTCACCGAGACCTACACCGCGATGGTGGACGGGAAGCCCCAGGTGCGCACGCGACAGGTTCGCAAGGTCCGCTGGGTACCGGCCTGGGGAGATCGCCGCGACAGCTACGACGACCACCTCGTGCTCGCCTCGCGCGGCCTGCCCTCCGATCTGATGCGGGAGCTCGGCGACTACGACACAACGCAGCTCGTTCCCTACCGGCCCCACTACCTCGCGGGCTGGCGGGCGGAGGAGTACGAGGTCGACCTGGAGGACGGCTGGGCCCGCGGGCTCCAGGACGTGGTCGCGTCGCAGCGCCGGCGTTGCTCGGGCGACGTCCCGGGCGACACGCAGCGGAACCTGCGGGTGAAGAACAACGTCTTCGACGTTCGCTGGAAGCACGTGCTGCTGCCGGTCTGGAGCCTGCAGTACACGTTCAAGCAGAAGACCTACACCGTGCTCGTCCACGGCCAGAACGGCAACGTGGTCGGCAAGGCGCCGCTGAGCTGGCTGAAGATCGCGGGGCTCGTCGTGGCCCTGGGGACCGCAGCTGCGGTCGTCGCGTTGGTCGCCGGCGGTCGGTGAGGGCCTAGTCGGCCTTGGGTCGCAGCAGCTCGTCCCAGAAGGGAATCGGGTCCTTCGAACGCGGGTCGTGGTGCTCCGCGTTCACCTGCACGCTCGCGCCGGAACGCTCGAAGCGGACCTCGAGCTCGCCACGCACCGGCAGGTAGGCGTCCGGGTCGATCTTCGTGCGCTGCGTCTCGAGCAGCTCTCCCGCCTCGTCCAGGAGCCGCAGCTCGAACCGGAGCTCGCGGCCTTCCAGACCGGGCACGCGGTGTCCTGTGGCGTTCGCGAGGGTCAGGCGGTCGCCGTGGAAGGTCAGGGTGAACGCGCGCCGGAGGAACGCCGGGTCGCGCGGAGTCTGCAGCGCATGGCTGCGTCGCGTTCGCGCGGGGACGCCCTCGTCGGAGGACTCCACGGGGACGGGGGCCATGTGGCAGCCGACGCAGCTCAGGCCCTCCTCGTCCAGGCCGGAGTCCGTGAGGTCGTCGGCGATCCCGATGACGGGGCCGATCGTGGTGGCGTGGCAGACCGTGCAGAGCTCGTTGCTCCCCGGCGCGGTCAGGAACTTCGAGGCGCGCGTCGGGTGCGCGTCCGTCGGAGCTCCGCGCGGGCCGAGCTGAGCGCCGTCCGCGTCCTCGTGACAGGCTTCGCAGGTGACGCCGAGGTGGAACGTGTCCGCGTCCGTGCGGGCCTTGGCACGCCGCGCGAGAGAGCCCCGCACGAGCGGCTCGGGGACGTGGCACGAGTAGCAGGTCTTCGCGCGACGCTTCCGGCGGATCGACTTCTGGTAGGCGCTGTCGACCCACGCGAGTCCGTGCGCGGAGTCCGCCCACTCGCGGGCGACGTCCTCGTGGCAGATCGCGCAGGAGACCTCGTCGATCGACAGGGGCGCATCCGTCTCGATCGCAACGGCGGGGCGCGGCGCGGGGAGGTCCGGCTCGTCGTCCGAGGAGCGCGAGCTCAGGACGGCGAGCGAGAGCAGGCCGAGGGAGGTCCAGAGGCGGAGCATTCCCGCGGATTATCGCTTCCGGTTGGGTGGAAAGGGGGGCCGGCGCGAGAATGTCGCGGCTCGCTCAACCCCGATCCCCACCCTCATGCTCTCCGTTGCCCTCACGCTTCCGCTCGTCCTCTCGCCCCAGGACCCCTCTCCGCCCGCCATCCTCCCCCTGCGCGAACGCGCGGAGCGCATGGACGCCTGGCTGGAGCATCGGCTGGACACGCTCGCCCCCGCGCTGATGCGCGAGGCCGGCGTCGACCTGTGGATCGTCCTCGCCCGTGAGTACAACGAGGACCCGGTGATCGAGACGATGCTCCCCGCCACCTGGATGGCGGCCCGGCGACGCACGATCCTCCTGTTCCGCGATCCCGGGGAGGGCAAGGAGGTCGAGCGCATGGCCGTGGCGCGCTACGACATCGGTCGGTTCTTCCAGACCGCCTGGGACAAGGAGGCGGAGCCCAACCAGTGGAAGCGCCTGGGGGAGCTGGTGGAGTCGTTCGACCCCGAGCGGATCGCCGTGAACGTCAGCCCGACCTTCGCCCTGGCGGACGGGATGACCGCCTCCCAGTTCGCGGAGCTCCGTCGGTCTCTCGGAGGGCGTGCGGCGCGCATCGTCACGGACCACGCGCTGCCGATTCGCTGGCTCGAGACGCGGACCGCGCCGGAGATGGAGATGTACCCGTCGATCGTCGCGCTCGCGCACCGCCTGATCGCCGAGGGGTTCTCCCGCAACGTGATCGAGCCCGGCAAGACGACGACCAAGGACGTCGAATGGTGGTTCCGCGAGCGCATCGCGGAGTGGAAGCTCGGCACCTGGTTCCATCCGAGCGTCTCGCTCCAGCGCAACGAGGCGGAGGAGCACTCCGGCTCGTTCGCGTCGAAGCCCGGCGAGCGGGTGATCGAGCGTGGGGACCTCCTGCACGTCGACATCGGGATCAC